>DAOLIU010000014.1:0-41048 GCA_035328385.1 Nitrospira sp.
AAGCTTACGAGGTAAAGCACGATAAGCAGCCGTCCCAATCGACCGTTTCCATCCAGGAAGGGATGAATTGTTTCGAACTGATAATGGATAAGAGCGATTTTTATTAAGTGCGGCACATGAATCTGGTCGTTGTGCATGAACTTTTCCAGGTCACCCATAAGATTAGGCACATGCTCATGGTGCGGCGGAATAAATGCCGCGTCTTTAAGGCTGACACCAATCCAGTTTTGGCTAACGCGGAATTCACCGGGTTGTTTGTGCTTCCCTCGGACTCCATGTAGCAGGACTGCATGTGTCTCACGTAGGAGCCGATTTGATAAGGGCATTCGGCTCAGCTTTTTGATTGCTGAATTAATAGCGTGGATGTAATTGTGCACTTCCACCCAGTCATCGCGCTTCTCTGGATCGATATCTGCTCTGCCGATCAAAGCGTCTTCGATGTTTGTTTGGGTTCCTTCAATACGACTGGACGTGGTGGCTTCCTTAGTTATGTGCATTTTAATAAAGTAATCCACGTCTGGGATGAGCTGCGAAAATGCATTCAATTCTCCCAACAGTCGATTCGTCTCTTCCAAGAGGGTAAGGACAGATGGGGCCGAAAGAATCCATTCCTTATTGATAAGCTCCGGTAGGAAGCTTTTATATTCGTATCGCTGCTCGTATGACCCTGCTTTGAACGCGTTTATATTCATTGACTTGCGAATCCTTATGTTGCCAATTTGATGTTCGTTTTAGCGAATGTCAAATGGAGGCGGGTAAATTGATATAAAAAAATATGTATGTCAAATGAAATTTTGGCTCGAGGGTGCAGGAGTCAGGACCGGTCGAGGAATGGAGAAACACGTATGAGAATGAAGCGGGAGAATCCCTGGTTGCGTTATCGAGGCCGCCAGGCGAAGCGCGGGCTGTGGGTGGATTCGGTGCCACCGTGGAGTATCGGAAGGCGGTGCGCGGAAAGGCGTCGGCCTGGTTGGATCCAGGAGGTACTGTGGTTCGGTGAAGACATGGGCGTTAGCCTACGTAACCTAATATGGGGCTCTCAATGTACAGATCTTACGTGCTCTTCCTGGTGACGCTAATGCTGTGGTTGACTCCATCTGAATCACTGGCCTTGCGGTCCGCCATGACGGGAGTAAACTTCGACGATGTCGAACTGACGCTGGTCGTTCCTCCTCCCTATCACGAACAACTATATGACAGGGCTTTTGAAGTGTTAACGACGGCGGGGTTGAAGCCAAGGCGAGAAATCGATCGAACGATGCTTCAAGAGGGAAAGGGATATACCCTTTTTCTCATGCTGTTTCCAAAACCGAGCGAAGACTGTCCTGGTCATTACAGCTATGAGAAGCGGGCTGAGCTTCACGAATGGGTCTACGTCGAGCGAATCAACGGACGCATCCCGATAAGCTCGCCTATGGGTTCAGCCGGTTCAGTACTACTGACAGCTGAGCCAGACTTAGCTCGACTGCAAGGGGACCTCGATGACATGTTGGCGGTCATTATTCAGCATCATCGTGCAGTGAACAGGTAGGGGTAAGGGGTAAGACGTTTCATCTCAACCATGGCCACACGGCAACGGCGAATTCCTGCCGGTAATGCATGAATCCTAAGCTTCTTCTGCTGGGTTGCAACCTCAGTCTCGTCGTAGCAGCGTTCCAAGGGTGCTACGTCATCACCTACGGAACGTATAGCTCGCCCGCCATCTCAGACTCGGTTACGGTAGAAAGAAAGGACAGCATTCACTGGTACGGCCGCAGGTAAGGCGATGTACTCGCACTACCCAACGTGCGGCTGGAGGTCCTTCCCATCAACGAGCGAGTGACGATAAACATCTGGGCCTTGATTGTGATGAAGAATTTAGTCTGGTGTTACGGGGTATACGAAAAGGGGGCGTGCCAATATTCGATCGCTGTAAGCTGGTGTCGTTCCGTCGCGCATAGGCGCCCCCTTATTGGGAATTAGGCGTCACACTTCTTGCCGTTGATTCGCGGGCTAGCTTGCCCGGACTCCGCCCGCATTCACAAATAACCGTTCACACATGGCTTCGTGCGCTTCGTCAATCTGCTTCGCTGTGAGCCGGCCAAATTCTTCGGCCGAGAGACTGACCTTGAGCGCCTGCGTGAAACTCTCGACGGTGGTTCCTGCCAGAATGGTCGCACTTTCTTGCGGCGTCAGCTGCTCCAGCGCGGTAAACCACTGTTGAAGGAAATCCTCTGCTCGATGAGGTAAGAACGTCTGCGGCATCGCGGCAACCTTCCTATCTAGGACGTTGGGAACAACCCCTTCGGGACACCGTAACTGTATGCATCCATGAAATCGGGAAGTGTGGACGAATAGGTTCCCAGGTTCGGATACGGCATCATGCCGGTCATCATCCGCTCGTACACCGGTCCCATCATCGACATGTTCGCAAACGTGTTCCCAGCCTGGCCGAGCGCCGGTCCGAGGAAGGATCCGAGGCTGGGTTGTTCGCCCGCCTTCAGGAAGACGTCGGCGCCGGGAATGTTCGTGGCCGGCGTGCCCGGCATATACGTGGGCAGCGCACTAATGGCGAACCGCTGATTGTTCAGCGCGACGTCGGCATTCTTTTGGTTGATGTCACGAATGGACGTGGCGCGATTCGCCGCAATGTTCTGGCCGAGCAAGCGGGACGTCCGATCCGCACGGCCCGGCGTATACACCCCCGTGGAGCCGGCGCCGGCTTTCTGGGTCAGGCGCGTCATGTCGGCCAGGCTCTTGCCGTAGTCCTCATAGACGCCCTTTTTCATCCCCTCGACGGTCTCCGGGCTATACCCCACGTCCCCGCCGATGTAGCTCTGCAGCTTCGAGCGAATGGCTGTGCTTTCCGGCTGCGCCAGGAAGGTCTCGCGCTGGCGGTTCACCTCGCTGATGTACCGTTCCATGGCCTGCCGCACAGCCTTCGATTGCGAGTTGGCGCCCAGGAAGCTGAGGCCGCCCCCGAGCAGCTGCGCGCCTCCCATCCCTAAGCCGAGTGTGACTGGATCCATGGGGGTCCTCCTTTGGCGTTTGTCGTTGACGAGGTTGAACGTAAAGCGCGTTCCATGTCGCTCACCTTCGCCTCGCACGCGTCGATGTCCAGCAGGCACGGCCCCGGGCGGTTCAGTTTCGCGTGCGGATGCTGGGCCATGATGAGCTTGCGGTATTTCAATTCTTGAACATGGCAAGTCAGGATATACAGATCGAGCGTCAGCAAGCAGACCTCCCGCCACTTGTCAGGATCCTGGGTCCTACGTGGAAGAATCTTGTCCGCACAGGTGTTGAGTCTCGATCGGAGGGTGTTAAGTCGAACACGGGTCGATGACATTAGGCCTCCTCAATCAACGGTCCCGCCGCGTGATTCGATCTCCTGTAGGGCGCGCTTCGCGTCGCAACGTGCGATAAACTCCATGGCTCGCTTCTCTTCATCGCTGTAATCGTCGCCGTTGTCTCGCCGGTCAGCTAGTTCCTCGGGCCGGAAGGATTTGCCGAGCAGCGCCTTCGCCAGCTGCATGGATTTCTCCTGCACCCGGACCAACGTCCCGATGTTCTCCGCCGTCAGGGTCGATTTCCCTTCAAGAAGTTTAAGCCGCTCCTGTTCGATCCATCTCCAGACGACCTCGGAAGAGGCGAAGACTTGCCTCAACGAATAGAGGCCAGTCTCTGCCAGTAGGCGGGCAATCCGCTGTTGTGTCCGGGCCTTGTGCAAATTCCTGGTGACGATCGACTTACACACACTCAGCTGCTCGGCAATCTGGCCGTCGGTCAAACCCTGTTGCCGAAGACGTGCAATCTCGGCGGTGTACTTCAGACCCTTACTCGGCATGCATCGACTCCGTGTTCGGACCCCATCGCTCCGCTTTGCTTCGCTCTGGGACCCCCTCCCTCCGCTATGCTGCGGGAGTTGTGTGTTCTAGGAAATTTTTTTATGGCCCGAGCGAGGAACACAAGACCAACGGGACTCCCGCCCCCTCACTTTTCCCTTACCTCTTCGCTCCGATCTTTTCCCATCCGAATAATCCGAATCCGGGAAAGGCTGTCCTCCCTCACGCCATTCCGTATAGCTCGAATCCATATAAAGCGGTCCGGACCGTCAGTCCTTCCCCTGACTCCGGCATCGACCTACCAGCACCCCGAGAACGCTGCCTGAGTCCCCGAAGGCAAGCACCCCGGAAGCTTTGTGATGGGGTGCGGGCCGTTCAATGTTCTTCTTTCCATCCGATGAATCTACGATATGGATACGCGGGGGTCTTATAGACCCCGCGATATCGTATATTCGGACGAATATTCGGCGAATATTCGAACGTAGATTGAGCAAAAACAGCAGGTTGCAGAACGTCCATGCAATCTTCGATTCAATCTTCGGCAATCTTCGCTCCTTCTACGGGCAGGGCTTCCCAACGGCCTCTCCGGGGCTGCCGGACGAGGCCGGTTCGCTTCAGCTCTGTGAGGCGTGGGCTAACCTGGGCAAGCTCCAAATTCAAGCTGTCGGCGACCGCCTGAGCGCTCTGAACCCCTCCATCCCGAAGTGTCGTGAGAATGTCCTTGGTGATGGCATTGCCCGCTGCGGGCGTCTGGGTAGTGACTCCGCCGGCAATATCGAATCGTGCCGAATCCTCCCCGAACGTCAGGGTTAACGCCAGCGGGTCAAGGAGTCGTGAGAGGTTCGCTTTCCGGTGCTCCAGCTGCAGGCGGACGACATCCTGAGTGGAGGAGGGAAGCCGTTGAAGCTCCCAAGAGGAACGAGCCATGGCATTGAAGAACGTTGATCCGAAGATCGATGCGGGTTTCTTCTTTCCCTGATGCTTGGGTTGATGGCCCAGAAGCAGAGTGGAGACCCGCAAGGAACGGAGGGCGCCGAAGAAGCGAAGGGCGGTTTCCGCCCGTTCAAGGTCCTCTCCGCATGCTGGCCCGAGACTATCGATCACGAGAAACATGCACTGACCGCGCTCCACGTTTCGCCGGATGAGGTCTACACTGTCGGCAATGGGGCGATGACAGCGCAGGTAGCTCGGCGCCGCATTCTGAAGTTCCGGGTGTCCTCGCCGGATACAATGAGCACGGTATCGGAAATCGTCTTCATCGGATTCGAAATCGAGATAAAGAGTCTCCCCCGGTTGTCCTACCAGGAGGCCGGCCTGTCCTCCCGTTTGCACGAGCATGGCGCAGAACAAGCCGAGATAGCTCTTTGCGGCTCCTGGATGGGTGAACAAGACGGTCGGCAGCCGGTCATAGACGAGCGGCGCGAGGCGAAATTGAGGCGGACTTATCGAAGATTGACTGGTGAGCCGGATGATCGGCTCTTCCTGGCGTACGTTGCGGATGATCACAGCGGTCGCATCATCAAGCAGAATGCGCCATAGTCCGCCTGGTTCGACAGGCAGCACTTCCTGAAGGTAGTTCGCCGTCGTCCTTCGATGGGCATGGGAGAGTAGGTCGATCCGGGAGGGGGTAGAGGGTCGATTGGCTGCCGACTTCAGGGCGCTGCCGGAGACTTCAGCGGTAATACCTCGAGCGTCCTCGCGAATGGCTTCGAAGACCAATCGAATGCCGTGTTCTGTCCAGGTAAAAGAAAAGGAAGATGACCCCGACTCGATGTTGACTCGAAGGTCTCCATAGCGTTCAAGGTCATCTTGAGATCGTTTGGTTCCGGCTGGAGACATGAGGCATTTTCAGCTTTCTACTAGCCAATAACGGCGCCGCGATTTCGTCGACCAGCTGCCCAAGATCGACGCGCGCAGCTTGTCGCACCATGAAAACCTCCAAATCGGCAACTTTCAGCAAGCGCTTCCCGCGGGAGCTTCCGCGATAGACGGGGAGGCCTCGAACGATCCATCGTTCAATCGTCCTCGAGCTGACGCAGGACCATCGGGCCGCGGCCGCTATGTCGAGGTAACCAGGCTCCATATCATTTCTGAGCCCTGAGGCTTCGTAAGACTTTCTTCACTTCGTCGACGTCAAAGCGCTTGCCGGTCAGCAGCGCCCCAGCTGGATAGCTGGGAATCAAGCCTCTCCGCGAAAGCAGGTAAATACTGCTTCGGCCCATACCTAGCCGCTTCGCGAGTTCTGCCGCATCCACCAGGTTGCCTTGCATACGTCCTCCGTGGGCGTTACAAGGCGGATAAGAACAGATCAAGCAAGAACACGGCAAGGAAAACAAACAGCCGCAGAAGTTGTGCACTTCTACGGCCGTCAGATGGAACGGAATAATGCAAGCGGAAGGGCTACAGAAATGCTCTCACAAAGGCTGTTTGTCCCAGTCTTGCTGTGGTAAGAAGCCGTTTACACAACTTAGCGATCTGATCCGCGGATCCATTCGGAAAGGTCTTCGACTTCCAAGCAACGGCTTCCCATTTGACGTGTTGCTCCTCTTTCTCATCATGAAGCCACAGAACTTCGACCAGTCGAGCAAGAGAATGCTGTTTGCCACTGCCAGTCGCGCGCGCCGGCTTTCTTAGGGCTTTGGCTTCTTTGATCCGCTCTAGAACCTCCGCAAGTGCCACTCTGGTGTGTAGGGAGAGGTCAAGGCGAAGATTCAGTGAAGCCGAATCTTTCTCATCTTTCTGGATCAGCTGGCCGGGTAGAATTTCCTCAACGCCCATTATCTCGACCATATGTGGCGGCAAGGTAGTCAGAATGACGGGAGACTTAGAATGGGTGTCGAACCCAAGAATCGAATCATGTTCCCGCGTTCGATAGTTGATAAGAGATAATCCGAATCGAGTTCGATGCTCTGTGGTGAGGTCAGCCCGAACCAGCGCTTCATACCACAACCAACAAAGCAGTGCCCATCGGGTGTGCCGTCGATCTTCGAATGAAGCTGCGGCCATACGAATTTCAATGCGTTTCCAGTTCTCAGCGGATCCTAATTTTTCAGGCGGTCTCGACGGAGAAGGAACGTACATCGGCCTCTTTGCCTTCTCGCCATCAAAAGCGCCGGCAAGAGCGGGCAGAGCGTGGACGGTTCGATTTGAGCGGGATGCTCGAGGGGACATGACCCTTCCTGAAAGGGATCCTGAATGTGGGCGGGGAGTGCCGGCGTCAGGTTCGCCGGCCGGAAAGCTAGCTAAGCCTCCCGTTACTCCCCGATCGTTTATACAGTGGTAATGGGCCGAAATCCATTCTCGCCCGATGCCAAGAAAAGGGGTGCGCCTGGGGTGCGTTAGGCGCGGAATTGTGGCAAGGATTGGCGAGGCTTGTCATGCGAATCATCACTATTCATGCGCAAATTCGCATTCTCTAGCTAATTCGAAACCCGTCATCCACCCCATATTGCTCCACCATTTCCGCATGGTTCCTGTCTATTGGTTGTGTAAGGGTTGCCTTGGGCAACTCGGGAGCGACCCCTTTCAGCGACTCGCCGAGCCGGTCTACGGCTGCACGGTTCCCTCCGAGGATCAGGTGCCCGTTAATCGACAAACACCCATGGCGATGGAGGCTGTGCTCCACTGGGGGCAGCCATTTGCTGATCCAGGCCGAGAGCTTCGAGGGGTTGCCGTGAGTTCTCGGGAGAGATCCACACATCTTGATGCGCCGCTCTTGGGGGCGGTGAGTCCGCTACTTTCCACACGTCATAGTCTCAGATTCCCCTCGTACCCTCAGCATAGACCTAATTTTTCGACGAGCCTCTGAACAGTCGGCGCGATTCTCGATATCCCTGTCCATATTATTTTCCAGATCCTTCAGTTCTGAACTGGGAGCGACGCGATACAACTCCCGCAGTCTCTCGAGATGATCGGATTCAAGGCCTGCAAGTCGCTCATACTCGCAGTAGGTTCTTACGAGTTCTGTGGAGGACATGCCTTCAAGCTCAGTTTCCTCAGTCACTCGGCAGGTGTCGGATTCGGATAGGGATTGACGCGCAGGGACTAATACACTGAAGAACGTAAGCCAAGCCGTTAAGATATATTGATACATAGGAGGCATTTTATTCATGGGAGGATGCGATTTACGAGACCCTCAGGGGCCAGCCGGACGGTCCCCGGGCCAGACGACGGACGAAGGGGAGCACGGACCCATTGCATGGTCAGCCGTTATTATACTCCTGCCAATATGGTTTGTATGCGCCTCAGATTCGTCAGCAAGAAAATGAAAGCAAAGACCCCGCATGGCGCCATGCTGTCGAAGATTCTCCGATGCTCTCATAACTAATTCCATCCGGATCGGGAGTTTATGGATTGACGAGTCCGCCTCCTCCATCCGTCCCTCCTAGCCTTCGGACTTGAGCAGCTCGGTGAGCGCCTGCACGGTCAGCGATGCATTCCCTTCGGAGCGGTTATATCCACACCGTGCAAGACAACTTCTAGGAGAGGTGGCAACGAAAAGACGGTGTGCTCAGGATGATGTTCGCCATGCGTGTTGTTGCGACGCTCGCTTGGTTCATTTGTCGAAATGGCCCTGTGCGGAGCTCATGATCGTCTGGTGCCAAGCAAGGGCGTGACCGCCTGGTCAGCTAAAGTGATGGCTTCAGTCAGAAGCGCTTGAATCGAGCGCATGTCGCGTTCTAACGAGTTGATCTCAGTTGCAAGAAATTGATGCGTCCCCGGATTCCTCTTCGATTGGGCGAGCAGGCGTCCAAGCAACGCGACACGTTCCTTCAGCATGCGCGCCGAGGCGTCCAGGCCTGTTTCCAGTGTCGTGGTACGACGTGCCAAGAGATCAAGGGCGTGGCCGATTTCAGCAAGATTGAGGCAGAAGGTGACGGGTAAATTGTGCATGGCGTTCGCGGGCATATCCGGATACTCGGCTTCTATAGGGTCTTGCACGATGGTGAGGCCGCCGGCCTCATGCACCGCCCTAAGCCCCGCCGTACCGTCCCTTAAGAGGCCGCTGAGAATCACGCCGATGACCCGCTCTTGGTACTCCTTTGCCGCCGACTCAAATAGGCGATTGATGGTCGTCACAGGGATGTCTTTCTTCTGAGGCTCAAGCCACAACGTGCGTCCCTGGAGGAAGACGGATTGTCCCGGAGGTGCAAAGTAAATCATTCCCGATCGTAATCGATCTCCTGACTGCACCCCCGCGATGGGGACGACCGTCGCCTGACGAAGGACATTTTGGAAATGGTCTACCGGCTCAGAGATCATCGTAGCCCTATGCAGCATGATGATGAGAGTTGCGGGAATCTCTTGCGACAATCCACTGACGACTTGTTTTAGTGCTGTGTGACCTCCTGCTGAAGCTCCAATGACGATCAGATTCTCAATGGGCGTTTCCCGTGCCTTGCCGAAAGATTCCGGCTGCTCGCCGAAACGTCTGAGCCGCTCGCCGGAGGTCGTTTCTCTTCGTGGCACACGTCTTTTTCCCATGAGACCATTCATTCAGTGTGAATACATCAAGGATACGCGTATTGCCTGCCAAAATCGACGCAAGACCACGCAAGGACATCTGTGTCATTTCAGACTTGGATCTCAAGACCGGTCCCTAGAATAGGCCTCCCTGCGAGGCCCTGATGCCCTTCACGATTCGCCCCTTTCGCCGCCTCCGCTCTGTTGTCCGGTGACCTATCAAGTTGAGGAGTTCGAAGGCGTCGGCACCGTCTGAAACGTCTCACCGATGGGGTGACGGGTTTCTGGGGATCTGCCGCTGCGCGTAGGGGAAGTGTGCTCGCTGACGGTCAGGCTCCCCACGTACCAGGATGGCCTATGTTGCTGCGGCGGTCGTGCGTTGAGTACGCGGTGAAGAATACGGCGTGGAAACGCTGGGCATGGCTAAAGAATCAAAAGATGTATTGACCGAGTACCTCAGTGACCCGTTGCAGCTTCTCTGAGAGGATCTACCACCAGTGGCGACGAAAATACCGTGGAACCCGAGGGTACGGGGCGACTTCGTACAGCCGGACCTGCTGTTCGCTGGGTTCCGGGAGTGCGGTCGAGACGGACGCGTCGGTCATCTCCGGATATGTATGCTCGAGAGCGTGAATGGCTTCAGCTCGCTCGTCGGCGTCCTCGACGATTGACACCGCCACCATCCGGCCATACTTCGGAGAATCGATGCCAAAGCGCCAGGTTCCCAGATACGTGATGGGTGCATCGCGAATGGAAAATCGTGCATGTAGCTGCGCCATGGACATGAACGGGCCTTCGGTGATCTGTACCCGATTGAGCTCGTACTCCCCCGGCGGTAACGAGACCATGAAGCGACTGTCGTCCGATTCAGTCTGTACAAGAAACCGCTCGTTCGTGTCTCGGTTCAGAAGCTCGAGAGAGCGAATGGCTGGAGGAAATTTCCGGCTTCGTTCCCCGGTGATGACGGCGATCGCGCGAGCCATCGACACTGTCGTCGGTGTGTCAGACAACGCGGGAAGGCGTTCTGCTTGTGTCGCACAGCCGGTCTGAAGGAGGACGGCGAGGCCGACTACATTCCAGAAGCGCATATGCCATTATACAATCCGCACGAATTCCTTCATGGCACATAAGGGTTGGTGATGTGGCTCCGGACGACCGGGCCCGCGGGGTCGGCTTCCCGAAGATGCGGATCGAGGCGTCTGAGGGATGGCCACACAGCGAATTGAGGCGTGGTCCTCGGATTGATAGGCATGAGTGCAGGTCCCGTATGGTTGTGAAAATCATCGCGAGTTGTCTACTACTCATCCTTACCCCTGCGATCGTGTGGGCGGAGTTCTCCGGCGAAGTTGTGGAAATCCTCGACGGTGACACCATCGAAGTCCTTCACAATCACCAGGCAGAGCGAATCCGGTTGACTGGGATCGATGGTCCCGAGAAGGGTCAGCCCTATGGCAAGCGAGCCAACAAGCGACGGCTGAGCTGGTCTTTGGGAAAGAGGTCGCCGTGAACACGTACGGCTTCGACAAGTTCGACCGGACCATTGCCGGCGTGAGCCTCTCGGATGGGACGAATGTGAATCAGGAACTGGTCAAAGCAGGCTGGTGTTGGTGATATCGGAAATATGCACCCAATGACGTGATGCGGGACTTTGGGCCGATCCACAGCCGGTGCCACCGTGGGAGTATCGAAGGCGGTGAGAGGCAAGGCGCCGGCATGGATGGATCCACAGCTGGATGGCGGCACGGTGGGTGGTTCGGTGAAGGGCATGGGCGGTAGTCTTCGTCACGTAATATAGGTCTCTCAATGTATAAATCCTGCCTATACGATTTCATTCCACGATCCAAATCGCAAAGCCCTTCGCATCACGTAGTATTTGATCGGTCACGCCCCCGCCGAAGAGACGTTTGATCCGGGACGTCCCATGACGCCCCACCACGATCGTTTCGTGACCTCGTGCCTCTTCAAGAATATTTCTCGCGATATCGTCCTCGTGCCCGAACTTCAAGGTCACTCGCTGCGTGTCAAATCCGGAGTCTTTCAAGGTCTGACACGCGTTCTGCAGGACATGACATTCTGATTCCCGTTCCTTTCGAATCCAGTCTTCCTGGTCATTGTGGAGCTGCTGATCCATTTGTGCCTCGACGGCCGGATTCTCCGATCCCCCGTGTTCCAGCAGTCCCCTGGGCATAGGCTTGAGGACATGAAAGATCGTTATGGCCACATCAGGTGTTCGGTGCAAAAGAGATCCAACATACTTGACAGCGCGAGAAGAGCTTTCGGACTCGTCGATGGCTAGCAGCATGCGCATAGCGTCCTCCGTCGTAGGTAGGGTCACCTGAGCTGTTGGGTCATGTATAGTATGCCCCGTGAATCTTCGATTCTAGGGAAAGTCCTAGTCAGGATAATTTAAGGAGCGAGACTCTCCGAGGAAAGGCGCCGGTTGGGTTGGACTGGGAGCCTGAAGCAGGACTCCCGATTCAATGAAGGATGAGCGGCAGGAATTAGAACCCGTAATACAGAAGTCACTCATGACGGCCATGGTGAATCAGGAGTTAGCTAAGGCCGGCGTGAGACTGGGGAGACTAGTGAATGCCGCCAAGCAGAATGCCCAGCCCGCTCTACGTCCGTGGCGGACGTCTTGCGGAAATGCTGATCACTGGCAAAGTAAACGGCAGTATTAGGGATACGGCAAGGAAGATGGAGGCTTGGCCAAGACGGAGCTGGAGACCCTGAGCAGCCGGTCCGGCGTCATTCAGCTCTGCTTGAGACCACAAACACGATACGAGGCGAGCGGTTAACCGAATAACCTAGGACCGTTGCGATTTGGTAGGGGAAACCGGTTTACCGTACTTCTGTAAGTATTCCCGGATGGCATTTTCCAGAACCACGCTCTGGTTTTCATCCAGCTCGGCAGCCAAAATACGCAATTGGTGCATCAGGTGAGCGTCCAGCTCGTAGCCGACCCGCGCCTTGCCTTCTTTTCCCGCACGTGGTTTTAAGTTTCTCGGCATATCCAGAAACATAGAAATCCATAAAGGCTAAATTAGTCAATAGTTTACCTGTAATTCTGCATACTTGTTCTAAAGTATTTATATGTAAATCTATATTTACAGATATACGACTATTTTCTGACAACCGCCAGGATGAAATCCTGCAGACTGATTGGCTATCGGCTCTCATTTCTGAGAGTCAGCGGCCGGCTCCAGATCATGTTGAGATCGCTTCGCCGTGTCTTGCTGTTGGAAGGGAATTCGTACGGAGTTCGGCGGGAAGAAAGGTGAAAGGCCCTCGGAGAAGTCTCCGAGGCCTCCACATGACGGGTAAGGCCTTATCCTTGGATTTCAATACGACGAGGCTTGGCCTCTTCTCGCTTGGGGAAGGCGATGATGAGAAGCCCATGTTTATGCGTGGCCGAGGCTTTCTCCTGATTCACAAAATTCGGGAGCCTGAATCGGCGCTCGAACGGTTTGCTCGTGGTTTGCCATAGGTAGACCTTACGAATCGGTTCTGCCTCAACCTCGTTCGGAGAGCCGGTGACTTTCAATATCTGTTTGTCCACTTCGATTGTCACGTCCTTGGGTTCCCACCCAGGCAGGGCCAACTGGACGTAGAAGCCCGAGTCATCTTCCCATACATTGCTCGCCGGAACCCATACCGCATGCTGTCCGAAACCCCGGAGTGCTTCGTCAAAGAGTTGATCGATCTGTCCGTTGATGCCGTCGCGTCCAATCGAGGACAACGCTGCAGGAATGTAACTGGTCATAACAATCCTCCTCCTCTCCGCCCAAGAGGTCCAATGTGGCTGTACGGTTGTTACAGGATGTCAGCCGGGGAAGATTCGCTATGGTCTGCCGCTAGTCTTCCAAGTCGGGGCTGACACCGGTGAAGATAATCAGGAGTTCGTGAGAGTCAAGTGAGGAAAGCACGAAGGCCATAAAGGTTCCGCCCTGAAGGTATGAAGGAGAAGTCGGGGTGCTTGTTTGGGGGAATCTGAGCGGCGTGGCTCTCCGGCTAGTCCGAGAGGTCTGCTTGGCGGGAGACGCCCTAAGGTTTCCAGGCCAGGTGATTCAAGAGATCGGCCAGTCGCACGGCTGCCTTCGCCAATTGTGTTTCAACTACAGGCTCATGGCTCGTGCTGTATTCGGCTTTTGTGGGAGGAGCATCAATCGTCATGCGGATCGACGCGTCCGCCAGATGACTGTCCCGCACAATCCCATTTCGTCGGGCGAATTTATAGGCCTTCGACTCCCGTGCCGTCTTGAGTGAATCCGTTGCCCAGTGCGCTGCCCAGCTGAAATGTTCACCAGATGGACGATAATCCGACGCGGAAGCCAACCTCATGCGTTGGACAATGAGGTGAACGAGTCGTGCGACATCCTCCGGGGCGGGTGTCTGTCCACACGCACGTATCCCCGCCAAGGATTTGACCAGACAGCTATCCCACAACGCATGCAGGTTGTCCCTCGCTGAGTCACTGAACAGCAAATCGTTTCCGCCGCGATCGCCCAGCACGCCGACTTGACCGGCGTCGTGCGGATTTTCAATCAGGACCGGGTTCGGCAGATCCTGATGCGCGGTCCGATAGTAACCAGTCGTGACGTGCAGGGGCTGATGGATGTCTCCAACGAGATGAATGAGCCACCGAAGCGCCTGAGCCTTTGTCCAGGGGGTCACGTCGCCGACCGTTTCAAGCGTCTCAATGCACACATTGAGCATCTGCACGATGTCATGAGGATTCGTAAACGGCGTGAGGAGATCGTCGAGATCCGCGTCGTCGGGATAATGCGCGCTACCCAGCGGCAGATTCACGAAATGCCACTGTGCGTTGTCGGGAAACGCAGCATTGAACGCCTGAGCTTCTTTCACCTCGTGCTCGGCCAGTTTGGACGCAGCGGCTCCGTGTCGTTGGAGGTCCCGGATCTGGTCCGGCCATGTCGAAGCTCTTGCCAAGGCATGTGAGGGGAGCGTCGTGCCATGGCCGAGGATCTGCGCAATAGCCTTCGTCGTCTCAGGCGAGAGATGCTCTTGCGCCGCGTCGGCAATCGCTTCGTGGCCAAGGCTTTCCCATGCTGAGGCGTCGTGGGACCCAACAAGCAGCGCGACGATCCAGAGAAGAAATAACCGCATCACTTCTTCCTGCCGCTTTTGCACGGAATGGAGGAAGCTACCTCTTCTGAAGCGTCTAATCAAGAGGAACGGTCACCGCAGGCTGTGCAGCCCGGCTCGCGTGACCAAGATGGGCCAAAATCCGGAGAGCTTTAGGAAGTCACCGACTTGCCATTGCTCCAGAATCTGTTCGATCTGCAGGGGGTCACACCACTCGAGAAAGTCCAGTGCGAACTTTACCTTGAAGGTTTGAGTCGTCGGCCCGCCCGTGATCGTGAACACCTCAAGCTTGATGTCCGTCGTTTCCTGATGGTGATCAATCGTCCATCCGGGAAACTTGCGGAGAAAGTATTCATGGATCGCCGTGATCCCTGACGATTCAGCTTCTCGCATCTTCGTCTCCAGTGTTGGTGCACTGATACGAGAGGTTCAACTCCAAGAGCAAGGCGGGCGGTGGCTGACGTCTTTCTCCATGTTCAGCAGGGGTTGTGCCCCGCACGAATCAATCCGGTCTTACCGCCGGTGTGGTGCCTCCGGGGGAGTTGGAGGCCGGAGGGAGAGGCTGTGTGGGTATGCCCTGGCGCTCCAGTTTCTCCAGGACTTCTTGTTTGAGCCTGGTGGACTCCTCGATCCGATTCTCGCGCTGGAACGTGCTGAGCTCGGTGGCTTTCCGTGCATTCAGATCGACCACATCGACATCGTCCCTGACGAGGGTGGGCGTCAGAAAGACCAGTAGATTGAGCTTCTCGGTCGCGCGGCTTTGAAATTTGAACAGCCAGCCCAGGTAGGGAATGTCGCCGAGTAAGGGAATCTTGCGCTCGTTCAGAACGATGTTGTCTCGTACCAGTCCTCCGACCACCAGCGTCTGTTGATCTTTGGCCACCGTCGTCGTCTCCATCGATCGTTTGGTGGTGGTGGGTCCGACGGGTACGCTGGCTGTGCCGCTCCCGATCGTCTGCGAGACATTCTCCGCGATGGCGGTAATCTCTTGTTTGATCTCCAGACGGATCATGTCGTCTTCGAGAACTTGAGGCGTCAGTTCCAGCGTGACACCGACATCTTTGCGCTCGATGGTGACGAGGGTGCCGCCTGTGATGCCTTGCGCCTGGCCCGTCGGAAAAGGCCGATTTTCTCCGACTACGATCTTGGCCTTTTGATTATCCGCTGCCAACACCTGCGGCGTAGAAAGAATATTCGTGTCGGTGAGGTTCATGAGCATTTGCAGGAACGCACGAATGTTGACGGTGTTCAAGACCGACAAGGCTCCGCCGGTCGACGCGTCAGCGCCCATGCCCAAAATGGTTTGCGCGATGGAGGAGAGGTTCTCAGGGGCTGTATTGACCCCCACGATGCCCTGAACGTTTCCGCTCTTTCCGACCCCGATCAACTGGACAGGATCGGTTCCAATCTGCTTGAGACGGTCCACCTGGACCTCTAGGATCACGGCTTCGACGAACACCTGTTTGCGGCGGGTGTCCAAGTCGCGGATGACTGAGTGCAATCGACTATAGGCGGCTTTGGTCGAACTGATGATGATGGCATTGGTCGCCTTGTCCGCGAAGACTTGGACCGGGGCCTCAAATTCCGTCAGCGGCCTGATGGGCGGACGCATGCCCGGTGCGGTCTGGGCTACCGTTTGCGACCGGGCCACCAGATTGGTAAGCACGGCCGCAAGATCCGTCGCATTCGCATGCTTCAACTTGTACACGAAGACTCCTCGTTCCGGGGGCAGTTCAGCCATCGGGACGATCTGATAGACGGAGCCTTTCGGAACGACCGCCAACCGGCTGACTTCCAGAGCCGACACAAAAAGGTTGTAGGCCTGTTCCTGGTTTACCTTGGTCGGGGAGAAGACGGTGATCTTTCCGCCCGCCTTCTTGACGTTATCGTCGAGAACGAAGTTCTTCCCCGTCAGTTCGCTGATAAAACGCACAAAGACGGGCAGTTCGACTTCATTGAAGTCGAGGCTGACCCGACCGGGGGAAGGCAACGTGGTTTGTCCGTCAGTAGTGGGGGGCAGGGAGGTCTCGCACAGAAACAGCAACGCGAGAGCGATAGCTGCCCGCAAGACCGTAAACCCTGAAAAAACACAAAATCGCATCGGTCTCTCGCAATTGACCCAATCCCATTATGGGTTCTCATGGACCGGTAAACCGACTGACGCTACCACATGTGTTCCCATGACACAACCTTCAGGGAAACTGTGTCCTCGGGAGAACAGTTCCCGAGAGCATGGGTGCGGAGGATATCGCCTCCCTGGCGATCCTACATGGTCTTCGGTCATTCTCGACTGAGGTGTCCATTTTTGGAAGAAAAATGAGAAATCAAGAAGAGCAGGACCGGGCTAACTGGCCGGTTTTAAAGGCTCATCCTTGCTGATATTCGCGCCATAATGGCATCAGGATTGCACAAGCCAATCCGGTTCCCACACTCAGCAGAGACAGATTTGCATCACGCGATCGAGCGGCGGCTCGACCAGGCGAAGGAACCACTGCGTGCAAGCCATCATCTGCTAAGGTTGAAACGTGCGGACCGACAAACGAGCATCACACAAACCCGACAAGAAGCCCGGTGCCAAAGGGATTAAGGGCGTCGTCGGGTATAGCAAGAAAAGCGCTCTCCTCGAAGAAGCCATCACCCATATGAACGCCGGCAAGTACGGCCGGTCCTCCGCCTCGCTCAAGGAACTTCTGGTCCTTGATCCTCAAAACATGGAGGCTCGCCGGCTCTTTGCCACACTGCACCTTCGACTGGGCAGCCTTGTGACGGCGAGAGAGGCATTTGAATCATTGGCGAACGAGGCGATCGGCCGACAAGATTACTGGCTGGCTGAGTCGCTCCTGAGAGAGTATTTGGCGGCGGGCCCTCGTTGCATACCCTTTCTTGAGCTCCTGGCTCATGTGTACGAGGAGAAAGGGGACGCAATGGCGGCCGTGGCCGAACTGGGGAAAGCCATCGAGATTCTGCTGGAAGACCCCGATCCTGATCACCCCCAGAAACCCTCTCAGCTCTATGGAAGAATCAGAGAGCTTGCCCCTGCCAGTCCCGTGGCGTTTCAGTTCGCCTCCTCGTTTGATATCCAGACCGGCGAATTTCGAAGGCAGCCTCGTGAAGTCGAGCCGCCGCGCGACGGAGAGGACGTTCCGCAGGTTGAGACAGCGACGCTCTCGGATAGGACGAATCCTCCGGCGGACATCATGCCGTGGGAACATCTGGACGAGCTTGTGACGCCGGTTTCTTCTTCCGCCGCCGCACCGCTTGAGGGTCACCCGCCAGCCCCAGCTTCCGTACCTCCCGTGTCTGAGATGGATGCTCCCATCGCGGAGAGAGAACCATCGTCTCCCGTGCCTCTCGCGGTTCCGACGTTGGCCTCTGACACTGCTTCCGATTGCGACCGGGCGCCTGTGGACAGCCCAGCTGTAGACGAGGCGGTCGTAGTGGAATCACCAACGATGTCGGACCAGCTGCCCAAAGAGTCCTCGCATCCGGTGTCCCTGCTTGATGAGTCGGACCTTGTATCCGCACTGCCGAGCCTCCCCTCAATGCTGGAATCCGTTTCCGATTCGACGGACTTAGCGACTTCGACCGATACGTCTGTGACCGAGCCTGGGACCTTGCCGTCGCGGATGCCTTGGGAACATGTGGCTGATCCAGGTCTCCAGATTGTCGAACCGGAGCCTCTGGTTGTTGCCGAACCACCGGTGGTGACGGAGTCATCTTCCGACAAGCCTGCGCTTCCCGAGTCCGAGCCGGCCTTGCCGCCAGCCGTACCTATCATTGAATCGTCATCCGTTTCGCTTTCTTCATCCAATGAATATCGTGACCTCATCGGGCAACGAGACGTGGTCGGAGCCGAGCCGACCGCTCAACCGGCCGAATCCAAGACGGAATCCTCGCCCGCTCCTGCCCCCTCGTCACCTCTGTCCTTTTCATGGAATGCAATCTTCGACTCCGCCTGGAAGATTGCAGTCGGCACGACGGCGCCCAGTACTCCGGATATGGCGAAAGAATCGGAACCAACGCTGCCGACTGCGCCGGACAATCCGCCTGCGGTGCAGGATGGTCCGGTCGAGAACTCCGAGGAACCGCCAGCGTCGCAAGCCGGTGTCCATGCCATCGAAATCTCCGTACCCGAGCCACCGCTCGAATTTTCGATTGTATCGGCACTGCCTCCGTCGCCGCCATCGAGCGATGCACCTGGGCAAGGTGATGTTTCGGAACCCCTTGCGGCTCGGCCGACCAGCCTCCAATCGGAACGTCACGGGTCTAGTCCGGCCGAAGACTTTCGGCTTCTGGATTCGGTGGGAGCGGACTCCATCGCATCCTCCTCTATAACCGGCGATCCGATCGGTCGGATTGTAGAGAATCAGGGTACGGAAAGTGTTCCGTTGGAGCCGGCCCAATTCGAGAGCATTCCGCCAATCTCTTCTCCGGAGTTCCGACTTGCCGCCGACAAGGAGACTGTCCCCGCCGCTCCCGTCACAAAGCCGACTCCTGTTGCGGAACCGCTGCTCAAGGACACGGCTCCGGATGTTCCTGTCGTGGATGCGACGAGAGGGACCGCGATTTCCTCAAGTGAAATGGACCCCCGGTGGAGCACAGGGGAAGTCGCGGTCCAACATCATCGTCCGACCATCGAAAAGAAGAAATGGGAAACCCAGCCGGCCGACATAACCGAACCTCCGCCACCCACGGCGGGAACGGAAGCACCGATCGAACCGGTTTCGGAGTTGTCGCGCGGGTGGGAAGCCGCTGGAGCAGACGAAACAGTCGCAGCCGTCCTCCCGGGATCTGCCGAGGAAGAGGCCGTCCCGCCGCCTCAGGATACGAGGCCGGAATGGGCGCAAGCCAGTGATACGATCGTCCTTGAGCAACCCGTGGCTCCGGCACCAGCGCCGCCGCTGCTCCAGCCAGAATCTGTCGCATCGTTCGAGGAACCGAGCCGCTCGCCGGTCGCTGCCGCCGTCGACGCGCTCTTCGGAGGGAGCGGTCAAGACCAGACCATTCAGACGATGGAGCGGACAACTCCACCGAGATCTGCTCCGCGGTGGTCCGCCCGTTTGGCGCGACTGCGTTTCACCGCTGTGTCCCTCATCGGCTCCTGCTTTTCAACGAGCAGGGCTTTCGTCTTTTTGTGTATCAGCCTCGCGATTCTCAGCATGGTCGTCCTTGCGCTCGGCGTGGGACTGCTCGCCGTCTCGTGGATAGCGATGGAAGAAGCCCCGACGCCGCGGTACCAGGCCCTCATGTCGGGCCCGCAGCGGACGATCACCGACCCAAAAAATAACGGCTTTCTTCTGCTCCTGGGATTCGACGCCCCGTCAGGCAACGATCCGCTGAAGGTCGGATATGAGCGTAAGCCGGGTGAACAGGATGTCTTCCAATCTCAAACATGTATGTCTGAGCAGGAGGTCAAGACCCCGGCTTCCGATGTCGAGTCGCCATCCAGCATCGTCGGCGGCTGGTTCAAGACGGCTGATCCGATCGCCCAAGCGAAGGCAGGATCGGACAGGCTCCGGTCGCTCCTGGCCCAGGAGGCGACGTCCCTCTCCAGATATCAACAATACTTGGGGATGCCCTTTGATGACTGGGGATTCGGACAGAAACTCAGTCCGAACTGTGCCCGTATTCTCCTGACTCACCGATTGTACCTCATGGAAGGATTCACTCAGGATCTGGGATCGGGAGTGACGAGACTGGAGAAAGATGTGGAGACGTGGCGAACGGTATTGGGCCAATCCAAGACGCTCATGATGAAAATGCTGGCCGTCGGGGCCGTACAGGATGACGTGCGGCTGGCCTCGTCGGTCTTGACCCGTTCCGATGCGGACGCGACCGTGATCAACCGTCTGTCGAAGATCGTACGCCCGCTTGATCAACTGGAATTGTCCGTTCGATGGCCGATGCAGAGCCAGTTTGTCTCGGCCACAGGGAGCGTCTCGGCCGACCTGAAGAAATACCCGAAGCAAGAACATCCGTTCTACATGTCGATGGCGGCGGCCATGCCTCTGCCGGTGCAGCGGCGCGCGAACGCCTACGCCGAATACTATGAAGCGGCCAATAAGGCCGTGGCGGAGGGGCGGTATGTCAATCTTCCCAAACGCTCGCAGTTTGTCAGGACTTCCGCCACGAGCATCGTCGACTACTGGGCCAACCCCCTCGAGCACATCATCGGGATCGACCCCTTACCCTCGTGGGAGCCGTACGTCGGACGGATGGTGGAAGCTGATGCACAATTGCGGCTGGCCAGCCTCCAAGTATGGGTTCGTCGGGGGCCTCAGGAAGGAGACGTGTTGACGCGTCTTGCCAAGGCCGGACAGGCGTACTATGACCCGTTTACCGGATTCCCCATGCTCGTCAATCAGGAGAAGCGGCTGCTGTATAGTGTGGGTCGAGACGGAAAGGATCAGGGGGGGGATCCCGCACAGGACGTGGTCGTCGCGATTCCGTCTTTGCAATCCGGCACGGCCGAGCCCAAACGCCCTGCCCGGTAGCATCTTCGTTTACATGGTTCGGGACCTGCGTACAGTTCTCCAGCTCCAGTCAGCTTGACACCCCGCTCGGTATTCCACAGAATCTGACGGTCCACCCGACGAGAGGAACATGATGCCGCCCCAGCATGCCGGCGGATCCGGCCCGTTCATCAAGGGATCGCTGTCCGGGACACCGATTCCTACACGCAACGTTTCCAACGGGGAATTCCTCCCCATTCCTCAGACTCTCCAACAAAGCCGCGTCGAATATCGGGCCGCGCGTCTGGCCGACCGTGCGGCCCGGCGTCTCGGCGTATCGAGGCGCGAGTTCCTTCGCGGCACGGGCGGCCTCGCCGCCGCTTTGTTGGCGATGAACGGAGTGTTCGGCCGCTTTTTCGGAATCGGGAAGGTGGAGTTGTTCGAGCCGTCGGCCTTCGCCGAGCAGCAGGGCGATCCGTACTTCATCTTCGACGTGCAGAATCACTATGTGAGCGCCGATTACGATCCGACCGATGCAGAGAGCCGACGGAAAGGTGCGGTGTCCAAGCAGGCATTGATCGCCCTGAGGCGGCGAGTTCGCGAGACCGGCGTCAACCCCGCCTTGGCCGGGGACCGAGGAACCATTGACGATCTGTCGTGGCAGAACTTTGTGAAGGAGGTGTTTCTCGACAGTGAGACGTCGATCGGCTTGATCAGCACCCCGCCCGGTCCCTACCCCCAAGCTGCGGTCGTTCCTCCGAAGGAAATGGCGCACATCCGTGACGAAATCAATCGTCTGGCCGGCTCGCGCCGAATGCTCGCCCACGGATTGGCTACTCCCCAGTTGGGCTCGGCCGACCTTGAATTCATGGCCATGCAGGCCGAAACGTTGGGGATCGAAGCCTGGAAGTGTTACACGGGAGCCTGTCCGAAGGGATTCGACCGGGGCTGGTGGATGGACGACGAAACGGTCTCGTATCCGATGCTCGAACAGGCGAGGAAGCTGAACGTCAAGCGGGTCTGCGTCCACAAAGGCCTACCGCTCGGTCCCGTACCGGACTACAACCACCCGAAGGATCTCATCAAGGCAGCCAGAGATTTTCCCGACATCAGCTTCTTGGTTTATCACTCCGGTTTCAAGACAGTGGCCAGGATCGACGACATCTTTGCCCAATCGGGCGAGATCCCCTGGACGACGGAATTTTGCAGAATGAAGAAGCGTGAACCAGGGCTGACCAATATTTATATGGAACTCGGTTCGACGTTTGCGCAGCTGGTGACGGCCCACCCCGGGATATGCGCTCATCTCATCGGACAAATCGCTGAGGCGTTTGGTGTCGACCATATCCTGTGGGGAACGGATTCTATCTGGTCAGGATCGCCCCAGTGGCAGATCGAAGCGTTCCGGCGATTTCAGATGCCCGACGAATTCATCGAACGGCACCGCTATCAGCCTTTGACCCGCGACGTGAAGGCCAAGATCTTCGGATTGAATGCGGCGCGGGTCTTCGGCGTCGACGTGACGGCGACTCGGCGGGACGTCCCCCGCGATTATCTGGGGCGAATGAGAGTGAGTTATCTTGAGGAAGGCCCCGAGCCGAGTCACAGGCTGTACGGCTGGGTGGCGGGCTAGCGGAACAGGCGGATTGTGGCGACGGCTTCCGGTCGTTCGTTCCGTCAAATGGTTACGTGAATACAAAGGGGCACACGAATGAAAAGCGAGATTCTCTATCCGGGGGCGTTTCCGATGGTCCGTGTCGAATTATCGGCGGGTGAAACCATCAAGGCCGAATCAGGCGCGATGGTGGCGTCCTCTCCGACGATCGACGTCGAAAGCAAGATGGAGGGAGGATTCCTGGGAGCCCTGTCGCGCAAGTTTCTGACGGGCGAAAAATTTTTCTTCCAGACGCTGCGGGCCAGTCGAGGACCGGGTGACGTCCTGCTGGCGCCGACGGTGCCGGGAGAAATTGTGGTGATCGAGCTCGACGGTCTCAATGAATACCTCGTGCAGAAGGACGGATTTCTCGCCGGTGCCGAAACGGTGAAGATCGACAGCCAGATGCAAAGTCTCAGCCGCGGCCTGCTTGGCGGTGAGGGATTCTTTATCCTCAAACTGAGCGGCAGGGGGACCTTGATTCTGAACAGCTTTGGCGCGATTCATCGAATCGAGCTGAAGCCCGATCAAGAGTACATCGTCGACAACAGCCACTTGGTTGCGTGGTCCGCCACGACTTCCTACCATGTCGAACGGGCTGCTGCCGGATGGGTTGCAAGCTTCACGTCGGGAGAGGGGTTCGTCTGCCGATTCCAGGGACCCGGCGTGGTCTATATCCAAAGTCGAAATCCCGGGGGATTCGGCCATTGGATCCGGCAGTTTATTCCGGTTTCTGAATAGCGGCAGAGACCGTCTTCTTCGCCTGTTGACTCGGATTGCCCCGCCATGAATTCCAACGCTCTCTGCTTCGGCGCCGACTGTCCCGCGACAGGCTTGCCGTGCCGCGTCGATGTGACTCCCATCGGCATTGCGGTCCGGTTCGAAGACCGGTCCGCCGCACAGGACGATGCTGAAGCAGTGCCGTTCGACAGACTGTCTCTCTCGGCGGGAGGGCTCGACCACGATCAACTTGTTGTCCGGTATGGGTCGGAGCCGGATGCGCGCGTGTTGTATGTGAACGACCCCGCCGTGATTCACGCCCTTCGAGGTACGGCGCCGAACTTCGTGACAGGAGAGCTGGACGCGGCGGCTTCCATGGTCCGTCGGAAACGGCGGACGCGGCGGATCTCCTGGATCGCCGTGGGCGCGCTGCTTCTATCCCTTGGAACGGTCCTTTGGTTCGGCTCGGATCTCGTCGTAAATCTGGCGGTCGACCGTATTCCGCTCGAATGGGAGCAGAAGCTTGGAGAGGCGGCGTATCATGACTTCCTCGGGCGCCAGACGGTGATCAAGGAAGGGCCGGCCGTCGACGCGGTCGGGGAAATGACCCGTCGCTTGACGGACCAGATTCCCGACGACCCGTACCGCTTCGAAGTGACCGTCGTGAGAAGCGACGTCGTCAACGCGTTCGCGTTGCCGGGCGGCTACGTGGTGGTGTTCACGGGCCTCCTTCAGAAAGCGGAGAGCGGAGAAGAGGTCGCCGGGGTCCTGAGCCACGAGTTCAATCACGTCCTGCGACGTCACGGGTTGGAGCGGGTCGTGAAGCAGGTCGGATTGATGACGGCGCTGTCGATCCTGCTGGGCGACCAGCAGGGTCTGATCGGGTTGACGAGACAGATCGGCGGGGAGCTCCTCACGCTCAAGTTCGGCCGCGCGCAGGAGACCGAAGCCGATGTGACCGGGCTGCGACTGCTCCACCGGGCCAAGATCGATTCGAACGGTCTCGTGCGGTTCTTTGAGCGTATGGCCGAACAACAGCACGAGCCGGTCGAGATGTTGTCGACGCATCCGATGAGCGCGGCACGTGTCGAGCGGCTGAAGGCGGAGGCGGCGGCTCTGCCGAGGCAAGTCGTCGAACCCTTTACTTTCGATTGGAAACAGGTGCAGGGTTCACTGAACGTCTCGCGGTAAGGAGCCATCATGGACGTTCGCGTGGGGATCGTGGCCGATACTCACGGCCTCTTCGACCCGGCCATTCGACGACATTTCCGGGGGGTCGATCGCATCATTCATGCGGGCGACATCGGGGACGTAGCCGTGCTCGAGGAACTGCAGCGGATCGCACCGGTGATCGCGGTGTCGGGAAATGTAGACAGGGGGCGAACCGGAGGGTTTCCCGAGGAAACAGTGATCGAATGTGCGGGATGCCGGATTGCCGTGCGGCACATCGTTTACGAGGGCGGAAGGATACGGCAGGACGCGCGGCGTTTCCTGGGTCGCGCGCGGCCGGATATTTGTATCTTCGGACACACTCACAGGCCGAGCATCGAGTGGATCGACGGCCTGCTGTTGTTTAATCCGGGCTCGGCTGGTCCGAGGCGATTCAATTTGCCGCGATCCCTCGGCCTGCTCTCGATCCGAAGCGATGATCGACAGGCCGTGCATATCCCGTTGGCCGATCGGGCGGAACGCCTGCACCCGGCCGACGGACCGGATGCGTCCGATCGAATCAGGCCGTCGTCCAACTATACGGACGTTCCTTCCGAGCGGTCCGGTAGAGTCGAAGCAAAAGGAGGCAAGCGGTGACCCCTCTGTTCACAGTCATAATCGCACTTCTTATCAGTACAAGCTTCTGGCCGACCACCATGGCGTATTCCGCCACCACCAATCCCGACACGGGACCCGGATGCGGGTTGGGAAGGCAATTGTGGGAGGATTGGAAGGGCAAGAAGCAGATCGCACCCCAGCTGTTCATGGCGTCCACGAATGTCACCGGTAGTTACACGTTCGCGATCACGTCCGGCACGTCGGGATGCAGCAATGACGGCACCATCTGGGACAGTCAGAAGGCCGGTCTCTTTATCGAGATCAACTATGCGAACGTAATGGACGATATGGCGCGAGGAGGCGGTGAGCACCTCGCGTCGCTTGCCGCCTTGCTGGGAGTGGCGCAGGAAGACGAAACGACCTTCTTTTCCCTCGTCCAACGGGAAGCTCCGTCCTCGGTGCACGGGGAGCCGGCTCTCCTTCTGGAACGGCTGGAAGGGTTGCGTCGAGACATGGCGCGGCGACGCATGCTGGCGGCATCCGAGACGGTGGAATAAAAATCCGCTTCGCACCGATTCTGGAGTACACTTTGCAGATCGAGAGGATGGGCGGACCGACCAACAATTCTGATGTGAAGGAGGGGTTATGTCCCAAAAGATGCTCTGGGCGCTCTTGATCGCCTTCTTTGTGACTGCGCAACTGTCCGGCATGGTGAATACGGTACAGGCCAAGGGGATCTCGGACCTCGGTCCCGGGTGCGGTCTCGGAAAGGATCTATGGAGAGATTCTCCCAATACGGATAAATGGGGCGTCCAAATCCTCATCTCCACGACCAACAATACGATCGTTCCCTTTCAGGCTTTCGGAATCACCAGCCAGACCATGGGATGCAAGAACAGCGGGAAGTTCTGGGCCGAGCACAAGGCCAACATGTTTGCCGGCCTGAATTTTGAGAACCTTACGCAAGAGATGGCCCAGGGCGGCGGGGAGCATCTCGCCTCGATGGCCGCTCTGATGGGTGTGTCCGAAGACAAGCAGCCCGAGTTCTTTGCCATGACGCAGGAGCGGTATCTGTCGCTCGTGAATGCTGGTGAAGCTTCTCCCGTCGCCATGGTAAAAGCTCTGAATGAGGCCGCGGCATCGTCTCCGGCATCGACCACCGTCGCGTCCAAGTAACGACACCATCCGATGCTGCGGGGCGTCCGTTTCCAAGCGGGCGCCCCGCTTGTCGTCGGGAGCCGTCCCCCGTGCACTCACCCTCGCTCTTCTTCTCGCATTGCTGCCATGGTCGGCCGGTGCGACGGAACGATCGGATGCATCGTATGCCGACGAGCTCATCGCACGGGCCACCTCGGCGAAACTCTTCGAGGAACGCGAATGGCATCTCCTTCTGCACTATAGGCCGAGACTCTTCGGTGGATTCGCCAGCGAGCAGGACGATCCGGGATTCTTCCTTTCCGAAGCCGGGAAAACCGATCCGAAAGCCGAGCTGGAAGCGACCTTGCGCCAATTCTTCTCGGCAGAGGCCGTGGGACGCTCGAAGCAGCCGGCTCAATGCGCGTTCATCGCCCGATACCACTGGCTACAGGAGAAACTTGCGTTCGACGCCGCACGCCTGCGCCCTGAAACCTGCACGCGTTTCGATGAATGGCTCGCGGAACTCAACCCCCGATCCATCACCCTGATTTTCGCCTCCGCGTTCGTCAACAATCCCGCCTCCTCCTTCGGCCATACCTTTCTCCGCGTGGACCAGAGGGGGCAGACGGATCAAACCAGAATCCTGGCCTATACCATCAACTACGCGGCCGAAGTACCGCGGGACGCCGGCTGGATGTATCCCGTCAAGGGTCTGTTCGGGGGGTTCAAGGGCTATTACATGACGCCGCCCTATTATCTGAAGGTGCGGGAGTACCGGGATATCGAGAATCGGGACATATGGGAATATCGCCTGAACTTCTCGGATCGGCAGGTCCATCGGCTGCTCGAGCACGCGTGGGAAATGGGCAACGCGTATTTCGACTACTTCTTTCTGAAGGAAAACTGCTCCTATCAGCTCTTGTGGCTCCTGGAATATGCCGACCCGTCGCTGCATCTGACCGATTCCTTCTATCTCTGGACGGTTCCGGCCGATACCGTACGGATGATCGCCGCCGACCCCGGCCGGGTGACGAACGTGACGTATCGGCCCTCACGGAGCAACGTCGTAAGGCGAAAACGCGAGTCGCTTCCCTCCGACCAGCGTGCCCTGGCGCAACGCATCGCCGGCGATCCGAGCGCCATGACCGAGCCCGGGTTCACCCGATTGCCGCCCGCTCAACAGGCGTTTCTCCTGGACCTTGCGTCCGACGATCTTCGGTATCGCATGGATACGGCGGACAAAGCGCTTCCGGAGCTGAAGGAACGAAACCGGGAGGTCTTGGCGGCGAGGAGCCGTTTGCGCATTCCGTCGCCGGAGTTTCCGGTCGCTCCCTTCGCCACTCAACCCGAACTGGGGCACAAGACTTCGCGAGCCTCCCTCGGAGGCGGATGGCGCAACGACGACACATTCGAAGAACTGTCCGTGCGAGCGGGCTATCATGACTTGCTCGACCCGGAGCCGGGCTATACCCCCGACGCACAGATCGAACTGGCGTCCGTCACGGCCCGCTACTACAACCGGGCCGACCAGGCGAGGATCGAGCGCGTGACGTTGGCGAATATCGTGTCGTTGTCTCCGATCGACTCGGTCTTTCATTCACCTTCATGGAAGTTCGATCTTGGGATGAACACGATCAAGTACAACGGATGCCAACTCTGCAGCAACGGCGTGGTCAGCGGAGGGGTGGGGGGAGCGCTGGAATCCAAGTGGCTCCGCCGCGAAGTGTTTTTTGCGTTTGCGGAAGTCGAGGCCAACTACAGTGCGGCGTATGACGAGCGGCATCGCGCCGGAGGAGGCGGAACGGCGGGGTTCTTGGCCGATCTGACCGACCGGTGGAAAATCATGGCCTCAGGAAGCTATTTCAAATATCCGCTCGGCGACAAATCCGACGACGTGCGGTGGTTCGTCGGACAGCGGGTCACGTTGTCCCAGAACGTGGCATTGCGTCTGGAATATCGTCATCGCGATCAGGACAACGACGTGGTCTTCTCGGTTCAGGGATTCTTCTGAGGAGGTGTGATCGAGGAGCGGCCGAAGACGAAGACCCGTCCGGAGTGCGAAAAAATTGACACTGGAGACAACTCCGAATATACTCGCGCTCGGTGATTTCCACGACGAGGTTTCCTCGGGGCGTCACTCATTACTCAACTTTCCTTTCAAAGGAGGACCCATGAAGAAGAAGGCATATGTGCTTTTGTCCGCCGCGTTCGTCACAGCATTCGGTCTGAGCTTGGCCGGTTGTATGCCGGTTGCGTCGCCGGTGACTGGTATCATCTTCACCGAAGTCAAGTACGGCTTCATGGCGACCACGGCCACCGCAGCCACGAAGGAAGGAAAGGCTTGCGCCCAGACCATTCTGGGATGGGTCGCCACTGGTGATGCCAGCTTGACGGCCGCCAAGGCAGCCGGAGGAATCACCACGGTCTCCCACGTCGACCACACCGCGAAGAACATCCTCGGAATCGTGGCCGACTACTGTACGATTGTGAAAGGCAGCTGATTTGACCCGTTGATTCGGATGTCGGGGCCTTTGGGAGGGTTCTCCTAAGGGCCCCTTCCTTTTCCTGGGCTGCGCGGCCATTTCACGGCCGCCCCATCCTCCGACGTTCTGTTATGGCGCTGTCCATCTGGGCGTTCGGCCTCCTGGCTCTTCTGAGCGTTCCACTTATCGTACGGGCGGAAACAGAATCACGTACGGACGTCTATATCGGTCTGTACGCGCTGGGGAGCTGGCCCTACGACCGTGACGCGTTTGCGCTCACCGGTCCCGCCCCCGGCACCCGTGTGGGAAATGGCGCCGGGGCCGGTCTGAAGGTGGCGGTTTTTCCCGTCATCGGAAAGGGATTTTTCGGCATCGAACTCGAGTCCATTGGCAACAGCAGCAATCTCTCCGTTCCGCTCACGACCGGGCCCGCTGCAGGGACGGTGGGTCGTACCAACCTGTGGGTGTTCAACTCCATGGCGAATCTCATCCTCCGATATCCCGGGCTGCCCGTCATCCCCTACATCGGGGTCGGCGGAGGGCTGTCGCAAGGCGTCCTTAGCGGGGCCAATATCCCAGGTCGTTCGGATCAGGATTTTGAGAGCTCGGCGGCATTCGGGTATCAATTTTTCGGGGGATTGCAGGGCAACGTGACGAAGCGGATCTTCCTCTTCGGGGAATACAAATACTTGTCGGCCAACTATCACTGGCAGACGCTGTCTCTGGAGTATCGCTCCCAGTGTTTGGCTGCCGGCATCGGCCTGCGTTTCTAGCAGGCTGTTGAAAGCTCTTTTGGAGCCGGATAACACAGAGCCGGGCGTGATCGCAGATTGAATCGGAAGAGCTCACAGGATGTTCAAAAGGACCACTGTTCTCACCCGCCCAACCCCGGCGCGCCGAGACGCGTCGCTCCGCGGGCAAGGCCGCAGCGAGGTCCGCGACGCGAGAACGCAGCTGGAGGACTTTTTCAACATCCTGCTAGGCATAGCGGTCGGGTAGGACCTTGACGATGTAGGAATCCGATGAGCGGCATTCTCGATCGATTTTTCGTTTTTCATCCCAACGCGTGGGACGACCAGGACTGGAAGCTGCGAAGCGGCTTACCGTTGGAAGACGTCTGGTTTTCTTCGGCCGACGGGACCAAATTGTTCGGGTGGTACGTGGAAGCGGCCGCCGATCGGCCGGTCATCCTATGGTGCCACGGCAACGCCGGAAACGTGATCAACCGGCTCGACAACCTGGGACGGCTGTTCAAGTCGGCCTTCTCGGTTTTTGTGTTCGACTATCGGGGATACGGCCGCAGCCAAGGCCGTCCGTCGGAGGAAGGACTGTATCTCGACGCCATCGGGGCCTATGACTATCTGACCAGAACGAGGATGATCCGTCCCGAACGGCTGATTCTGTTCGGACGGTCTCTCGGGGCCGCGGTGGCGGGCGATCTGGCATCTCAGAAACCGGCGGCAGGGCTGGTATTGGAATCGTCGTTTCCTTCTATCGAGGCGGTCGCCAAGGTTCACTATGGGGGCCTGCCGCTTCACTGGCTCTTGGGGGCCGAATTCCGCCTGATCGACCGGTTGCCAAACCTGTCGCTGCCGAAACTGATCATTCATGGCGATCAGGACGACATCATTCCCCTGGCCTTGGGACGGCGAGTCTTTGACGGCTCGCTGCCGCCGAAATCGTTCTACGTCATCGCCAGCGCGGGGCACAACGATACCTATGTGGTCGGCGGCAGCGTGTATTTCGGCCGATTCGCCGAGTTCGCGCTCGGCGCGGTCCGTTCCTAACCGTTTTCCGCCCGACCGCTCGGCGAAGACAGAAGAAGTAATTGGCGATCAGCGAGACTTTTGATACAGTGCGAGCCGCCAATGGTCCGATCCCGTTTACGGGCGGGCCCAATCACTTGAACAAGTCATCGAGGAGGCCGGTGAATTTCGTGCTCACTCGACGTGCGTCTTGTGTCCTCGGGCTCGCGGTGATCGTGGCGTCAGGCTGTGCGGAACTGGAGGTCGGCGGGACCCGCCAGTTGACCGGTGACGGCGCCATCTTGAATACCGTGGGCGGCGCCGTGTCGCCGGACCGCATGACGGGCATTGCGGACAGCCCCGCGACGGACGGCTCGCGACGCATCCTGGCTGCAGCGGCGGCGTCACCGCAATCCTCCTCCGGCAGTGAATCAACCGAAGAGATCTTCGACCCGTTCGCGAAACCGGACGAGGCCACGGGAGAGGAATACGACCCCTGGGAACCGCTCAACACCAAAATTTTTGAGTTCAACCGGCAGATGGACCGGTATGTGCTGAAGCCGGTTGCCCAGGGATACGATTTCGTCATGCCCGATCTGCTTCAGGTCGGTGTCAGCAACATCTTCTACAACCTGCGTTTCGTTCCCCGTTTTCTCAACAACATCTTTCAAGGAAAGGTGAAGGGAGCGAGCATCGAGGTCGGCCGCTTCATCCTGAACAGCACGGTCGGTATCGGAGGATTTTTTGATCTCGCCCAGGACGTCAATCTCGTGACGCCGGAGGAGGACCTGGGACAGACGCTCGGATTTTACGGGGTCAAACCTGGCCCGTACGTCATCGTGCCTTTCTTGGCTCCGTATACCGTGAGAGACCTCATCGGATATGTCGGGGACATCTTCCTCAATCCCATCAACTGGATGTTCGCGCCGATCATCGAGGTGGAGGGTGTGCCTTCCGTGATCTCCCATGCCAACCGCAATACCACCACGGCGGTGCAACTCGGCGCGCGCGTCGGCGAGATCGTCAACGACCGCTCGCGTAATCTACAGAAGTTTCAAGGAGTGGAGGAGGCGACGTTCGATCTCTATACCGCCGTCCGCAATGCCTACCTGCAACAGCGGGCGAGACAGATCAGGGAATAAGCCGGCTGTGTGTGGCGGGCCGGACTACGGAATCACCCGCAATTGCCGTCCGACCTTGGCAAAGGCCTGGACCGCCGTCTCCAACTGTTCAATCGTGTGAGCAGCCGACATCTGCACACGAATGCGAGCCTGACCTTCCGGCACGACGGGGTAGCTGAAACCGACCACATAGACCCCTTCCGCCAACAATCCCTCGGCCAGGGCCGTCGCCAGTGCGGCGTCGCCGACCATCACCGGAATGATCGGATGGTCGCCCGGTATGAGCCGGAATCCCAGCGCGCCGAGCTTGGCGCGAAAGAACGCGGCATTGCGGCGCAGCGCGGTACGGAGGTCGTCGCCGGCCACGACGAGTTCGAGCGCGCGCAGGGCGCCGGCCGCCACGGCCGGCGGCAGCGTATTGGAAAACAGGTATGGGCGGGATCGCTGACGAAGGAGCTCCACGATCTCGGCCTTCCCCGATGTGAATCCGCCCGTCGCACCCCCGAGCGCCTTTCCCAGGGTGCCGGTCACGATCTCGACTCGATCCGCCACCCCGAAATGATCGGGCGTCCCCTTTCCTTGGCGACCGACGACGCCGGTCGCGTGACTGTCGTCGACGACCACGGCCGCGTCGTACCGCTCGGCGAGATCGACGATGCGATCGAGTTTGGCCAGATCTCCATCCATCGAAAACACCCCGTCGGTGGCGATCAGCCGCGTGCGGCAGCCCTGAGCTTCCGCGAGCCGTGATTCGAGTTCCCCCATGTCGGAATGGGCGTAGCGGAGCCGTTTGGCCTTGCAAAGCCTGATGCCGTCGATGAGGCTCGCGTGGTTGAGGGAATCGCTGATCACGGCGTCGCGCTCATCCAAGAGGACTTCGAACAGTCCTCCGTTCGCGTCGAAGCAGGAACCGTAGAGGATGGTGTCGTCGGCGCCGAGAAACGCGCTGACGGCCCGCTCGAGCCGCTTATGGAGGTCCTGAGTTCCACAGATGAACCGGACGGACGCCAATCCGTATCCATGCGTTCGAAGTCCGTCCATCGCCGCTTCGATGAGCTGCGGATGGTTGGCGAGGCCGAGATAGTTGTTGGCGCACAGGTTGAGGACCCGGCCTTGTGCGACGAGGATCTCGGGTCCTTGTGGACTCAGGAGCAGTCGTTCGGACTTGTGGGTGCCGCGCGAACGGATCTCCGCGAGCGCACGGACGAGGACATCTTTGAATGAGGAATAGGCCATAACGGTACGACGGACCCGATCGACCGGGACATGGCCGCGGCCGAGAATGACCAATGCGGTCGCTACAGCAGCAACACCACCTTGCCGCACTGGCCGGAGCGCATCAATTCGAACCCCTGCGCGAACCCGCTCAGGGGAAACGTATGGGTGATGACCGGCTTGATATTGAGGCCGGCCTTGAACAGTCCGGCGAGCCTATACCACGTGCTGAAGAGGCGGCGGCCCGTAATGCCGTGTACGCGGATTCCTTTGAAAATGATCTCGTTCGCCAGGTCGCAGGTAATCGGTCCGGTAGGGATTCCGAAGAGGGTGACGCGTCCCCCGTTCTTCACCGCTCCAAACGCCAGGTGAAGGGCGTTCGGATTGCCCGACATTTCGAGAGAGGCATCGACCCCTTCGCCGGCGGTGATGTCCCGGATGCTCGCGGCCAGCTTGTCCGGGGCCTCCGCTCGGGCGTTGAGCGCATGATCGACGCCGACCTGTTTGGCCAGGGCCAGCCGATACTCGCTGACGTCCGACGCGATGATGGTCGCGGCCCCGGCTGTGCGTGCAACGGCGGCCGCGAGGAGGCCGGTGGGGCCGCACCCGGTGATCAGCACGGTGTGGCCGGTGAGATCTTCCGCCAAGGCGGCATCGACGGCATTGCCGAGCGGCTCCTGCACCGACGCAAGTTCCGGCGGCACGGTGGGTGCAGTTTTCCATAGGACGTTCTCCGGAAGGGCCACGTACTCCGCAAATGAGCCGTCCCGGTCCACGCCGAGGATTCGATAGTCCCGGCAGACGTGCGCCTGTCCCGTCCTGCACTGAAAGCAGCGTCCACACGTAAGGTGCGACTCGGCGGCCACGTAGTCTCCGACGGCCACCAGCGTGACGTCGGCTCCGATCTCCACCACCTCGCCGCACATCTCATGGCCGATGATACGGGGAGGATGAATTCGGCTGTGCGCCCACGGATCCCAATTGTAGATGTGCGCGTCGGTTCCGCAGAGCGAGGTCGCCCGCACGCGGACGACGGCGTCGGTCGGCCCGGGGGAGGGATCCGGACAGGTCGTCAACTCGAGACCCGGTTTCGCTTCGCGCTTGAGGAGGGCCCGCATGCGGCTATCTTACTCTGAATTGAGGATGGATGCCTAACCGATCCGGAAAAAACGGGTTGCGCCTGCTCTGCACCCTGGGTAGGATGCGATCATGGCCTCATCGTTTCACATGGGCCTGGTCCTTGCGGCCGCAGTGTGCGTACTTGGGCTGCCCGCGACCGCGATTCCCGCCGACCCGGTCTCTCCCCCGGCGACTTCTCCGTCATCCACCGCTCCGGCCAAACGCTGGACCCGCTTCGAACTCAGCCAGACCGACTCGGGAGGCGATCTTCAATCCGGGAAGCCGCTGACCCTGGACATCACGCTTGGCGGGGTCGTCCAGAGCTCCGTTCCCGTCGTGGCCATCTGCGAGTCGGTTCTTTTTGAGCCCCAAACCGCGACGCTCGATCCGGAAGGGAACTCGATGACGCTCAAGACGACCGTCACGCTGGAGCCGATGCCGATGAGTCGGACATCGGTCCGCCCCAAGGCCGCGCGGATTCAGGTCAGCTTTGCCCGCTTTCGCCAGGACAAGTTCGAGCGATTCATGCGGCGGGTCATCTACGTGACGCTGAATCCCCAGGACGCGCCGGCCGCCGGGGTCGATCCGCCGCCGGCCAAGCCGGAGGAGCCGGCGGTCACCGAGCTGATCGCTGATGAGGTGCAACCGGATGTGACCCCCGTCACCGGGGAAGCATTGGCCGAAGAAGACCTGATGCCCTTTGCGGATCCCAACCAAGGACGAGCCTATTGGCAGCATGTGAGCCATCTGGTGAGCCGCAGTTGGGCCAGGCAGGTGCGTGAGATGAGGCGCGGGCCCAGCGGCGAAACGGTCAGGGTGCATTTCCAGCTGTTTCCCAACGGCCGTGCCCAGCTGATCGAGATCGAGAAGGGTTCCGGCGCCCGCGAAATCGACGAGGCGGGAATTTACGCCATCATCAACGCGCAGCCGTTCCCGCCGTTTCCCGATGAATTGGGTGAGGAGGCGGTGGACGTCCACGTTCGGATGCGGACGGGAGCCAAGCCGAAGCAGCGCGACGTCCAATCGGTGACGAATCCATCCGGCGGCCGGTCCGATGCTCCGGGCGGAGGGGTGAAGAAGTAGCCAGTCTTCAAACTACGGAAAGGAACAATCGATGGTGAGTGAGAATATGACGCGCCGCTCCGCGGCTTTTATCACAGCGCTGCTTCTCGGCATTCCATTGTCCGGCCATGCCGAGACGGCGCGGTGGAACGTGGATCCTGAACATTCGACGATCGAATTTCGCGTCTCGCACATGGTGATTTCAAAGACTACGGGCCGGTTCATGGATTATACCGGATTCATCGAGATGGACGCGGAGGCCGGCGCGGTCAAGGCGATCGAAGCGACGATCAAGGCCGCCTCCGTGAATACCAATCATGAAAAGCGCGACGCGCATTTACGGAACCCCGATTTCTTCGATGTCGAGAAGTATCCCGTCATCACCTACCGGATGAAAAGCGCCAAGAAGACGGGCGACGGCTATACGGCGGTCGGAGATCTGACCGTGCGGGGCGTGACAAAGGAGATCGCGCTGACCGGAAACTTCAACGGGGCGACCAAGGATCCCTGGGGCAACCAACGCGCGGGATTTACCGGCGAAGGAAAGGTCAATCGCAAGGACTACGGCATGGTGTGGAACAAGACCCTCGACAGCGGCGGACTGGTCGTCGGAGACGAGGTCTTCATCAAGCTCGACATCGAGTGTATCAAAGAGAAGCCGTGAGGCGCCCCCCGGCCTGACCTCTTCGAATCCCTCCAAGACGGCGGTGATGAAAGCGATGATCCTGAATAGGACGGCAGCCGTCGAGAGCAGTCCGCTCGTCTGCGTCGATGTCCCCGTCCCGGCGGTCGGCTCCCAGGATGTTCTGGTGCGGATCCGGTGCTGCGGGATCTGCCGCACTGATTTGCACGTCATCGAAGGGGAACTGCCGGACCCCGTCCTGCCGCTGATTCCGGGGCATCAGGCGGTCGGCGTCATCGAGCAGACGGGCTCGGCCGTCAGCGGACGGCGGGTCGGCGAGCGGGTCGGCATCGCCTGGCTTCAGGGGACGTGCGGGTCCTGCGAATTTTGCCGAAGCGGACGCGAAAACCTCTGCCTCGGCGCGCGGTTCACCGGATATCAGGTGCCGGGCGGGTATGCCGAGTATGCCGCGGTCCCCGCTTCTTTCGCCTATCCGATTCCGGAAACCTTCAGCGACGCGGAGGCGGCTCCGCTCTTGTGCGCCGGGATCATCGGCTATCGTGCCCTGCGATTGAGCGGGATTCAGCCGGGGCAGCGCCTGGGTCTGTACGGATTCGGCGCATCCGCTCATATCGCCATCCAGATCGCGCGCCATTGGGGCTGCGAGGTGTACGTGTGTTCATTGAAGCCCGAACACCAGCGGTTGGCCCGAGAGCTGGGGGCGCGATGGGTCGGCGGCGCGGCGGAGGCCCCTCCCGCCTCGTTGCACGGCGCGATCATCTTCGCTCCTGCCGGCGAATTGGTGCCGCCGGCGCTGAGGGCGCTCGAGCGCGGCGGCACGCTGGCGCTGGCGGGGATTCATATGTCACCGTTTCCGCCGCTGGACTACGACCGGGACCTCTTCGGCGAGCGGGTGATCCGAAGCGTGACGGCCAATACCAGACAGGATGCCGCGGAGTTGCTGCGCGAGGCGGCTGCGATTCCGATCCGGCCGCGCAGCCGGCAGTTTCGGCTTGAAGAAGCCAATCAGGCGCTGCAGGCGCTCAAGGCAGGGGCCATCGCCGGGGCTGGGGTCTTGACCGTTCGATGAACCGAACGATCTCGGCAATTGCACAGGCTGAGTGCGTCCCCGCTGTGCTAGGATGAGGCGATGCGGCGGCAAGTCTTGATTGGTTTGATATTGGGTATGTGGGTCGGCTCGGGACATCCGGCCGCGGCATTGGAGTTCACCGCTGATCAGCTGACCAAGATCGACGGCCGGACCCATAAGTCCTCCATTTATTACCGCGATCAGATGTGGCGCATCGAGCATCATTCGATGGGGCCGGTCAACGTGAGCATCGTCAGAAAGGACAAGCAGGTTGTCTGGCTCCTGTTGTCCAGGATGAAGCACTTCAAGGAAGTGCCGTACGATCCGGACCAAGACCTCCGGGTGACGGAAAAATTGGAAGGAGAAATCTCGCGGCAGGAGATCGGCACGGAAGTGCGTGAGGGCCATCCGACGGTGTTGTACGAAGTGAGCACCAAGCACGGAGAACGGGTCGAAAGCTATTATCAATGGGTCGCGACGGACATACACTTTCCCATGAAACTGGCGAAGAAAGACGGCAGCTGGATCGTCGAATATCAGCACGTCAAGTTGAGATCGGTCTCGGACTATTTGTTCAACTTACCGCTTAACTTCCACCCGCTCGAAGAGTTCCACAAGGATCCCTCGAACCAAGGCCAGTGAAGGAATCGGCCGGCGGGTGCTGAACCCAGGGAGGTTGTATCGTGAGGGCCGGAGTTGTTTCGTACGCTGGGGTCGCCATAATCGCGATATTGGGGGGGCTCGCGGGAATCTCGTCCGCCTTGGACGTGGCAGATGTGAAGAGAGAATGGACGCCGGAGGGAAAGGCCTTGGCGGCGGAACGGATCAAGCTGCCGGCCCACGATGAAATGATCAGGATCCCGGCCGGCCCGTTCCTGATGGGAAGCAACAAGAAAGTCGACAGAAACGCCTATCAACCGGAATTTCCTCAGCGGCAGGTCTACCTCGATGCGTACGATATCGACAAATTCGAAGTCACGACCGTCCAATTTCTCAAGTTCGTGCTTGCCGAGAATCGCGATCCCTTGATCGACTGGCAATACGACGGAGGCAATTTCCAGGAGACGATGGTGAATCATCCGGTCATGCACGTGACCTGGTTTGACGCCGATGCCTACTGCAAATGGGCGGGCAAACGGCTTCCGACGGAAGCCGAATGGGAGAAGGCCGCCCGGGGAGGAGATGGCAGGATTTATCCCTGGGGCAGCGAGATGGCCGGACTCTCCCGCGCCAACTTCGGCAGGACCGGTCTTTCCGGTCCGGTCCGAGACAGGCCGGAGCGGCTGATTCTCTACCCACCGATCATCTCGGTCGACAAGTACGATAACGCGGTCAGTCCTTACGGAGCGTTCCAGATGGTCGGAAACGTCGCCGAGTGGGTCGCCGATTGGTACGACAAGGATTACTACAAGACGGCTCCGGACCGGAATCCCAAAGGACCGGATACGGGGACGCAGCGGGGCTTCCGCGGGGGCGGCTGGATCGATAGCACGCCCAGCGTGCGGGTATCGCAGAGAAATGGCACGGAACCCAAGACCGCGATGAATTGGCTTGGATTCCGTTGCGCGCGCGACGTCAAGGATGCAAGCGAACCGCTCGGCGCCAAGCCCCAACAGACGGGTCTCCGCTGAGGCGTCACCTCAGAACGCACTCATTCGATACGAACGGATGACACTGAGCCGGTGCTGATACAGGAGGCGTCGCCAGCATCGGCTCGCGCAGATCGGAGGACTCGTACGCTCACTGTCGTAAACGGGCGTCCGTGAGCGAGTCACTTCGGCGCCCCGTTCCCTCCCCGTAGTCGATCGTCATCACATTCAACGGTCCGCTGCAGTGGGTTCCCACCGGCACGGTTCTTTTCGACCGTCGCTCTCCTCGGGACGATCCCCCAGTCAAATCATTCCTGAGCCGTGATCAGGACATTTCATGGGCCGTCATGAACAGTCACGGTCTCCGCGCCCCGTCGCAAGGACATCTGAAGCGAAGTCGACTGTTTCCGCATGGTTCCGCCGTCGAGCTGGGGGCACACGGTTTGCTCAGTATTCCTTAGCAAGTCCGAATGCTGATTTCGTGAAGGAGGACTCATCATGTCGGAGCTACTGCTGCGTCGGAAGGGAATCATTCAGGGACTCGCGTTGCTCGGAGCGTTCGCGTTGATGGTCGTCACGGTGGCGACGGCGCTGCCGGCGCTGGGTGATGAAGGGGAGGGCGGCGGGTCGGCCGAACAGGAGACGAAGATCGAAGTCGGCCGCGACGTCTATTACAAGACGGAGGGCGTAATCAGCGGCATGCCGGCCCCGAAGACCGCCGACAATGCGGAACACTACCCCCGCTACAATTTCGAGAGCCGGGTGCTGATCTGGTTCGCCAACCAGCAGCATTTGTATTACGGCAGCTTCGTGCTCGCCGTCCCCATCTTCTGCATGATCATCGAATTCATGGGGATGGTCACCAAAGACAAGACGCTGGCAAAACGGTACGACCAGCTCGCCTACGATTTCGTCAAGATCAGTTTGACCGCCTACTCGCTGACGGCGATTCTCGGCGGCATCCTTCTGTTCACATTTCTCACGCTCTATCCCACGTTCTTCGGCTATCTGGCCAGCATCTTCAGGCCGGTCATGCATCTCTATGCGCTGTTGTTCGTCGCGGAGAGCGGCACGCTCTACATCTACTACTACGGCTGGGACCGTATGCGGGAGGGGTTTCTCAAGTGGATTCACCTGAGTCTATCGGTGGCGCTCAACACGATCGGCACCGTCCTGATGTTGTTGGCCAACTCCTGGATCGCATTCATGATGTCGCCCGCCGGCGTGGACGAAGAAGGACGGTTTCTCGGCAACATCTGGCACGCGATCCACACCGCGCTCTGGAATCCTCTCAACGTCCACCGCATTTTAGGAAACATGGCGTTCGGCGGAAGCGTCGTGGCCGCATACGCCGCCTACCGATTCCTGGCCTCCAAGAATCAAGAGGAGCGTGCCCACTACGATTGGATGGGCTACATCGCCATGTTCATCGCCGTGTTGTTTCTCGTTCCGCTTCCATTCGCCGGGTACTGGCTGATGCGGGAGGTCTATGCCTATCGGCAGCAGATGGGTATTACCCTCATGGGAGGATTGTTGGCCTGGTTGTTCATCATCCAGGCGACGATGATCGGCGCGCTCTTTCTGACGACCAGCTATTACCTGTGGCAGTGTCTTGGCCGGATGCGCGGGGCCGAGCACTATCAGAAGTACATCAAGTACCTTGTGTTCATCATGACCGCCGGGTTTCTGGTCTTCATCACCCCCCATACCATGGTCATGTCTCCGGCGGAACTCAAGGACATGGGAGGGCAGCAGCATCCCGTATTGGGCAACTACGGAGTGATGTCGGCGAAAAACGGCGGAATCAACGTCATCATCGTCACGACGATCCTCAGCTTCATCTGGTATCAGCGCGGCAACAAGATTCCGGTCGTGTCCTGGGCGAAATTCGGGAACATCTTCATGGGCGTGTTCTTCCTTTGCGCCTACGTCAACATCATCTGGCTCGCCATCTACGGCTACTACATTCCGGCGAACGTGCGGGTTGGATTGTCGGTGCCCCAGGTGGCGACCACCCTGTCCTGTCTGGTGTTCATGACCGTTCTGAACCTGGCCATGCTCAAAGGGGCCAAGGTGGGAGGGGCGGTCGAATGGGGGCGGATGTCTGCGCGGTCCCAGTATGCGCTCATCATGTTGGCGACCGAATTCACCTGGATGATGGCCCTCATGGGGTACATCCGATCTTCTGTGCGGTTGTTCTGGCACGTCAACGAAATCATGCGTGACAATTCGCCGTGGGCCTATACCCATACCGTGGGGTTTGCCGCCAACATGATTTCCTTCAATGTGCTTTTCTTCTGGATCAGCATTCTGTTCGTGTTCTGGCTGGCTTCGCTGGGGGCGAAAAAAGAGTCGGTGAGGGAAAAGAGTCCCGTTCCCGGACATCTGCCTCAGCCTGTTTCCGTTCTCAATTCAACGGGTCAGGCCTGAGCATCCGTCCCCGCGGGCTCGGCCCGCGGGGGCGGTCGCATTCTTATCCACGATTCACGACCCGCGCTCCATCGCGATAGTCGTGACGAAAATCACGACATGTCGCTTTCTGTTCTGCCTGTGCGGCGCCGCGCATCGCGCGCATTCACAGCATTCACTTAGGGTAATCATCGAGTTCGGACTGAAATTCTGCAATGAGGCGATGGTACGGGAGTTGCCATATCGAGAGCGGCGGCTTCACCGACGAGCGGCTCGATTCTGTCCGAAATCGGTGGAGGGAAAGGAGGTGGAGTTCGAGGAGGATCTCGACATGCAGAGACGCATATCATCGGGCTTTTTATTTTCACAGCAAGGAGGAATATCCTCATGGTTTGGTCACGTCGACAATTTTTAAAGATCTCGGCGGGCACCGTGGCCGCGGTGGCGGTAGCGGATAAGGTCCTGGCGTTGAC
>DAOLIU010000015.1:0-40840 GCA_035328385.1 Nitrospira sp.
GGATCGTCACCGGTGCCATCTCCGCCGAGTTTGCCCGCGGGGCGTACGTGAATTGGAACCCCGAGCAGACGTGGGCCATCGTCACCTGGTTGTTCTATTTTGTGGTGCTCGTGGGCCGGTTGACGGTGGGGTGGCGGGCCAAGCGGGCGGCGTATTTGACGATCATCGGATTCGCCTGCGTGATTCTGACGCTGGTCGGTGTAGCGATCAAAAGCTCCGGAGCCGTGTCCTGACATGCATATCGTCGTCGTAGGACTGAGCCACAAGACCGCACCGGTGGAGATCCGGGAGAAGCTCGCGATTCCGGAAAGCCGGGTCGGCGAAGCGCTGGGGAGGTTGTGTTCCTATTCCGGCGTGCGCGAAGGCATGCTGTTGTGCACCTGCAACCGCGTCGAAGTGTACGCCGTCGTCGATGAATTGGAGGTGGGCTACGGGCGCATTCAGGAGTTCCTCGCCGATGCGCACATGTCTTTGTCTTCGGAACAGTTGACCCCGCATCTCTACTGGCAAACCGGGGACCGTGCGATCTCGCATTTGTTCCGGGTGGCGTCCAGCCTGGACTCCATGATCGTGGGAGAATCCCAGATCCTCGGGCAGATCAAGGACGCGTTCGATGCCGCCCTCGCCCACAAAGCCACGGGCTTGATTCTGAACAAGGTGGTCAAGAAAGCCATCTCCGTCGCGAAACGTGTGCGGACGGAAACGAAGATCTCCGAAATGGCGGTGTCGGTGAGCTATGCGGCGGTCGAACTGGCGAAGAAGATCTTCTCCGACTTGAGCGACAAAACGGTGCTGCTGGTGGGCGCCGGAGAAATGGCGAAGCTGGCGGCCCGGCATTTCATCGCGAGCGGAGTCCGCAACGTGTGCGTGACCACGCGGAATCCGCAGCATGGAATCGAACTGGCCGATCGTTTCGGCGGCACGGCGGTGCTGTTCGAGCAGTTTCGGGACGACATGGCCTCGGCGGACATCGTGCTGGTGTCGACCGGCGCCTCGCATTACCTGATCGGCGCCGAGGACGTGCAGCGGGCGGTCAAACAGCGTATGAATCGCCCGATGTTTCTCATCGACATTTCGGTCCCGCGCAATATCGACCCGGCCGTGCGCCACGTGGACAACGCGTTTCTCTTCGACATCGACGACCTCAAGTTGCGTGTCGAGCGCAACAAGGGCGAACGGGTTCAGGAAGCGGAGAAGGCCGAGCGCATGGTTGTCGATGAGGTGGGAGTCATCCAGCAGTGGCTCCGCTCGCTCGAAGTGAGGCCGACCATCGTGGCGCTGAGGACGCGCGCGGAGGACATCAAGCGGTCGGAAGTCGAAAAGGCCATCGGCAGGCTCGCGCATCTGTCGCCCCAGGAGCGCGAATTGGTCGAGGGGATGGCCTCGTCGATCGTCAACAAGCTCATTCACCATACGATGGTCACGCTGAAGACGGAGGTCGCCTCTGCCGACGGAGCCGCGTTCGTGGAAGCGGCCCGGCGGTTCTTCAATTTGACCGATGCGGAACTGCAGGGAGTCAACGGTTCGGCGTCCGCTCTGCTCAAGGACGCCGGCGAGGAGACGGAGTCAACGCAGCGGACGGGAAGGAATACGCCGTGACCCGCCGATTGGAAGGGGCGAGGTTCCCGACAGGAGTCATGACTGGAGGGTCGGCGGAAAGGACGGGGCCTGGAGTGACGACCGGCAACCGCGGGCGGATCATATGGCACCCGTGACGCATGCTCGGCCGAGGCTCGTGCTCGGAACAAGAGGAAGCAAGTTGGCCGTCTGCCAGAGCGAATGGGTTCAAGCGAAGCTGAAGGAGCTCGCACCCGAGGTAGACGTCACGTTGCGCCGCATTCAGACTTCCGGCGACAAGATTCTTGATGTGCCTTTGGCCAAAATCGGTGGCAAGGGCCTCTTCGTCAAGGAGATCGAAGAGGCGCTGCTGCAAGGCGATATCGATCTGGCCGTGCACAGCATGAAAGACGTTCCCGCCGAATTGCAGCCGGGTTTGGCGCTGCTGTGCGTTCCCCGGCGGGAAGATCCGAGGGATGCGCTGATCAGCCGGGATGCCCGGCCGTTCAAGGATCTTCCTCCGGGGGCGCGGATCGGAACGAGCAGCCTCCGCCGACAGGCCCAATTGCTGCGGGTCAGACCGGATTTTTCGATCGAGATGCTCCGGGGTAATCTCGACACGCGCCTCCGCAAGCTGCGTGAAGGCCAGTACGATGCGATCGTCTTGGCGGCGGCAGGGCTCCGGCGTTTGGGATGGGCGAAAGAAATCACGGAGCTCTTGGATTTTGAGACCTGCCTCCCGGCGATCGGGCAAGGCGCGCTCGGCATCGAAGGCCGGGAAGACGACGACTTTGTCCGGTCGTTGTTGAGCGGGTTGGAAGATCGCGAGACCAGGACGACCGTCATGGCTGAACGTGCGCTTCTTCGCCGCTTGCAGGGGGGCTGCCAGGTTCCGATTGCCGCCCACGCGACGATGGATGGGTCCCGATTGTCGATCGACGCGCTCGTGGCCGGTCTAGACGGAAAGGACCTCATCCGTGAGCGGGCCGAGGGGGCCGTCGAGGAGGCGGAATCTCTCGGGGTTCGCGTGGGAGAACGGGTCTTGGCTCGTGGAGGTGACAGGATTCTACAGTCGATTTACGGCAAAGCATGACGAGCGGCGCGTCATCGGGAAAAGTCTACTTGGTCGGGGCCGGTCCGGGAGATCCCGGCCTGTTGACGGTCAAAGGGAAAGCGTGTCTTGAGCAGGCCGATGTGGTTCTGTACGATTATCTCGCCAATCCCGCCTTGCTCCGGTTTGCGCCCGAACGGGCCGAGCGCATTTATGTCGGTCGGAGAGGTCGCGGCCGCTATCAGAATCAGGAGGACATCAATCGTGTTCTCATCGAACGGGCGAAGGCGGGACAAGTGATCGTCCGTCTGAAGGGAGGAGATCCGTTCGTGTTCGGGCGAGGCGGGGAAGAGGCCGAAGCGGTGGCGGCCGCCGGAATCGACTTTGAAGTGGTGCCGGGGGTCAGTGCGGCCGTCGCCGTGCCGGCCTATGCCGGTATCCCGGTCACGCACCGCACGCTGGCGTCGATGGTCACGGTCGTCACGGGTCACGAGGACCCTGCGAAGCCGGAGACGGACCTGGATTGGACGAAGCTGGCGATGCTCCCCGGCACGCTCGTGTTCCTGATGGGTATGAAGACGCTTCCCGCGATCGTTACGCGGTTGGTCGAACAGGGGCGCGCGGCGGACACGCCCGTCGCGGCCATCCGATGGGGATCGAGAGCCGATCAGCGCACGATCAGCGGTACGCTTCGGGACATCGTGGCGAAGGCGGAAGCGGCGAAGTTCGAACCGCCGACCGTGATCGTCATAGGTGAAGTCGTGCGGTTGCGGAACCGGCTGAACTGGTTCGAGCGACGGCCCCTGTTCGGCAAACGGATCGCCGTCACTCGTCCCGAGAGCCAGGCCGGCGAATTCACGCAGTTGCTGTCCACCTATGGAGCGGAGCCGGTCGTGGTGCCGACTATTCAAATCGTGCCGCCCGTGAGCTGGGAGGCGTTGGATCAGGCGATCGGCCGCTTGGGGGACTATCGCTGGCTCATCCTGACCAGCGTCAACGGAGTCGGCCCGTTCATGAATCGCCTGCGCGCGGCGGGCAAGGATGCACGCGCCCTGTCCCATCTTCGCGTCTGTGCGATCGGGCCCAGGACCGCTCGCGAGTTGGAAGCCCATGGAGTCGTGCCGGATCTGATGCCGGCGCAGTATCAAGCGGAAGGTCTTCTGGAAGTGCTCGGCAAGGAGGCGGTGCGTGGGACGCGGGTGCTGATCCCCCGGGCGGAAGCCGCGCGGGAAATTCTGCCGGAGCGGTTGACGGAGATGGGGGCGCAGGTGGACGTCATTCCCGTCTATCGGACGGTTGCGCCGGCTGCGGCGCTGGACTGGTTCAAGGAGGAGATCGAGAGCGGCAGGATTCACTTGGTCACGTTCACGAGCTCGTCCACCGTCCGGAATTTCGTGGATCTCATGGGAGGAGTGGAGGCGGCCAAGCGCCTGATGGAACGTGTTCCGATAGGATGCATCGGGCCCATCACGGCCGATACCGCCGCAGAATGCGGGTTCCCGGTCGCCATCGTTCCGGAAGAGAATACGGTGCCCGCACTGGCGGAGGCGATCGTGCGGCATTTCGCCGGGTCGGCGCAGGTCGCCTCGGCATCGTCTTAGCGTTGGTCAGCGATTCATTCATAGGAGGATTTATAGCTATGGTCCCCGTCAAATCGTTCATGGTACCCAAGGACAAGTTCGTGACCGTGGAGCGCGATACGGACGCACAGACCGCCGCGCGCATCATGAGAGACCGCGGCATCGGCAGCCTCTTTGTCACGAACGGAAAAGAAATCATCGGGATCATCACCGACACCGACATGGTCCGCCGGGTAGTGGCGGCCGGGGCGGACACGCACAAGACCACGGTCGAGCAAATCATGTCGGCGCCCATCATGACGATCGAAGAAAGCAAGACCTTGCTGGACGCCAACGACCTCATGGCGCAGAGCCATCTTCGGCACTTGGGCGTCACGAAAGAGGGAAAATTGGTCGGCATGATCTCCGTGCGCGATCTGGTCGTCTTCCTCACGAACTTGCCGAGGAAATAACGCGATGGCATTTCCGATCCAGCGGCTGCGCAGGCTCCGGCAGCGTGACGGGCTCCGGCGGATGGTCCGCGAGACGTCCCTGTCCCCCTCCGACTTCATCTATCCCATGTTCGTCGTCGAGGGACGGGACCGGCACGAGGAGATCGCCTCGATGCCGGGACAGTTCCGCTGCTCCGTCGATCTGCTCGTCAAAGAGGCGGGCGAGATCTTCGGATTGGGCATTCCGGCGGTCATCCTGTTCGGCGTTCCCGACCGCAAGGATGAACGGGGGAGTTCCGGATTCGATCCGGACGGAATCGTGCAACGGGCGGTCAGAGCGGTCAAGGACAGGGTGCCGGATCTGATCGTGGTGACCGATGTCTGCATCGACGAATATACGAGCCACGGCCATTGCGGCATCGTCAGAGACGGGCGCATCGTCAACGACGAAACGTTGGATTGCCTGCGGGCCATGGCGCGGACCCACGCGCAGGCCGGGGCCGATATGGTGGCGCCGTCGGACATGATGGACGGCCGCGTGGCCGCGATCAGGACGGAATTGGACGCAGCGGGTTTTTCCGATACGCCGATCATGGCCTACGCGGCCAAGTTCGCGTCGTGCTTCTATGCGCCGTTTCGGGACGCGGCGGCTTCATCTCCCCAGTTTGGCGACCGCCAGTCCTACCAGATGGATCCGGCCAACCGCCGCGAAGCCTTGCGGGAAATCGCGCTCGACATCGAAGAAGGCGCGGATATCGTCATGGTCAAGCCGGCGTTGCCCTATCTCGATATCATCGCCGCGGCACGGGCCTTCACGGATCTTCCGCTCGCCGCTTATCAGGTCAGCGGCGAATACAGCATGATCAAGGCGGCGGCAAAGGCCGGCTGGCTGGATGAACGCCGCGCGATGATGGAATCCTTGCTGGCGATCAAGCGGGCGGGGGCCGACCTGATCCTCACGTATTTCGCTAAAGACGCCGTCAGGTTGCTTCACTGACGACCATGCTGACGGTGACACGGGGATTAGCCGACGCGCAGCCCAGGCCGTATCCCGTTGCAACGATCGGCAATTTCGACGGCCACCATCTCGGGCACCGCGCGCTGCTCCGGACCGTGGTGGACGCGGCCAGACGGGCCGGCGGCACGTCGGTCGTCCTGACGTTCGATCCCCATCCCGTGAAGGTACTGGCTCCCCACGTCGACTTGCGGTTCCTCACGAGTCCTGAGGAAAAATTGGCCCGCCTGGAAGCTGCCGGCGTCGATGAGGTGGTCTTCATCGAGTTCACTCCGTCGCTGGCCTCGATGAGTCCGGAAGAGTTTGCCGAATTGGTGCTGTGCCGGCGGCTGAAGGTCGCCGAAATCTTCGTGGGGCAGCATTTTGCGTTCGGCAAGGGTCGAGCAGGTCGCATCGCCGATCTGGAACGCTATGGAGCGGCGTTCGGGTTTACCGTTCACCCCGTTACGCCCGTCACGCTGGAAGGCGGGGTCGTCAGTTCCACGAGGATCAAGCAGTTGATCCAAGCCGGACGGATGGAAGATGCCGCCAGGTTGTTGGGCCGGTGGTATGCAGTGGCGGGGGATGTGATTCACGGCTCGCAGCGCGGGCAGACGCTCGGATGGCCCACCGCCAACCTCCGGCTTCCCGCGCAGCGGGTCGTTCCTCCGGACGGCATCTACGCGGCTCGTGCGACGCAGGACGGCGTGACCTATGACGCGGTCGCGTATATCGGGACCAGGCCGACGTTCGGCGGAGGCGACCGGCTGCTCGAGGTCAACCTGTTGGATCAACACCGGAACCTATACGGGCGTCCGCTCACGGTGGAGTTTGTGGAACGCCTGAGGGGAGACCGGAGTTTTGCCACGGCCGAGGCGTTGGTAGAACAGATCGATCAGGACGCCGCGCGGGCCAGGGAACGGCTGAAACGCGCGGCAGAGGTACCGTAACGTGGCGGTGCGGTCAGTTCGACCGGCCAAGGCGGCCTTTCTCGAGCGTGTCATTCACGCCATTCGCGAGCAACGGCTCTTTTCCCCAGGCCAACATCTGCTGATCGCCGTTTCCGGTGGGCCCGATTCCACGGCACTGGCTTCGGTGCTGGCGCGGCTTGCACCGGAATGGCGGTTACAGCTCACGGCGGTCCACATCAACTATCGGCTTCGCGGGACGGAGTCCGACGAAGATGAAGCCAGTGTGGCCTCATTCTGTAGAGATCGTAATCTGCCGTTGCGGATTCTGCGGCTCGCCGTCACGAAGAGGCCCGGACAGTCTTCATTGCAGGCGCTGGCCCGCGAGACCCGGTACGATGCGATGAAGAGGTTGGCGGAGGAGATCGGGGCCGATCGGATTGCGGTCGGCCATACCGCCGACGACCAGGCGGAGACGATGTTGCTGTGGATGCTGCGCGGGGCGGGACTGACCGGGCTGGCCGGCATGCCGTCCATCCGTGGTTCTATCATCATTCGGCCGCTCCTTTCGGTGACGCGCGCGCAGGTTCTGCATTATCTCAGAGAGGAGAGGTTGAGCTATCGGGAGGACTCGAGCAACGCCACGGACCGCTACAAGCGCAACCGTATCAGGCACGAACTGATGCCCGTCTTATTGAGCCTGTCCCCCAAGGTCGTCACGCTGCTCCAGCAGGCCGCCGAATTGCTGCGGGAAGATGAGAGGTACCTGGACCAGGTGACTCGCGAGCATCTGTCCGGTCTGATCGCGTCACGAGGTGAGGAAGGAGTTCGGATCGACGGGCGAGCCTTTGCCCGGCTGCACCCAGCGCTGCAGCGGCGGGTCCTGCGGATGCTATTGCGGAACCTCGAAGATTCCCGGAAGGCCCCGAGTGCGCGCGTGGTCGAGACGGCCAGGCGATTCCTCCTGGGCGGTCGGCGACCGGTCTGCGTGCCGCATCGAAGTATCCGTCTCAGGCGTCAGGGCGAGTGGTTTGTGATCGACCGGGGGAACCATCCGGGGTCCGGCGTCGCCGGTCCGGAGCAGATGGAAGTGCCGATTGCGGTGCCGTCCGTCGTGTCTTGGGCTGGCACCAATACGCAATTTCATGTACAACTCCTGAGCAGACAGGAAGCCGAACCGTTTCTTCGAGCCGAAACGCCGAATCAGGCGGTGTTCGACGCGGATCTCGTCGGAGCCCCTCTAGTGCTGCGTGGGTGGCGTCCCGGCGACCGGTTCAGGCCGGCCGGCATGAAGGGGAAAAGTAAGAAACTGCAGGACTTGTTCACGGATCTGAAACTTCCCCGGGATAAGAGAGCTGCCCATCCTGTGCTGGCGGCGCCCGGGGGCATTGTATGGGTTCCCGGCATTCGACGGGATGAACGGTTCCTGGTTCGAGATCGGTCGACACGCTGTCTTCTGGTCACCATGATCGACCGGGGTAATGAAAAAGGGGAGCGATAGGTATGGAGCGAATCTTCGGTCGGCCGATCGTGACGCAGGAAGAGATGCGGGCGCGCATCAAGGAACTCGGCAAACAGATTACGGCCGACTATGCCGGAAAAGACTTTGTTCTGGTCGGAGTTCTCAAGGGGGCCTATGCGTTCTATGCGGACCTGGCCCGTGCGATCCGAATACCGATGCGCGTCGACTTTCTCGTCGTGACCAGCTACGGATCCCGGGCGAAGACCTCGGGCAAGGTCAAAATCGTCACGGAATTGACCGAAGACATCAAGGGCAAGGACGTGCTCTTGGTGGAAGACATCGTCGATTCGGGACTCACCGCCCAATACTTGATCAAGACGCTGGCCAAGAAGAAACCACGATCGATCAGGGTCTGCACGTTGTTGAGCAAGCCGGAGCGCCGAACGGTCGATGTGGCTTTGGATTATGTGGGATTTAAGATTCCGAACAAGTACGTGGTCGGATACGGGCTGGATTACCAACAGAAGTATCGAAATTTGCCGTACCTGGCTGTCTTGGACATGGAAGGAGAACAGGAATAAGGAATCCACGGCGGTTGTCACTCTCGGCGGCCCTATGGTAACATCTCAAAAGTTCAGAGCATTTCTCACCGCGTGACGGTGATCCCACAAGGAGTACCGGATGAACTCCAGGGCGAAAAATCTTCTTTTTTGGGTCGTAGTCGGCCTGTTCATGATTTTGCTGTTCAATTTGTTCAGCGTGCCTACCCATGCGCCGGAAGAGGAAGTCATTTTCAGCGACTTCATGGCGAAACTCGACAAGGGCGACATCGAGAAAGTCATCATCAAGTCCAGCCATGTCAGCGCCGTGCTGAAAGACAAGACCCGCATCAGGACCTATACGGCGGAATACCCGGATTTCGTGAAAGTTCTGCGAGAGAAGGGTGTGCAAATCGAGGCCAAGCCGCCCGACGAAAGTCCGTGGTACATCACTTTCCTCGTGACATGGGGGCCGTTCGTGCTGTTCCTTGGCCTGTGGTTTTTCCTGATGCGCCAGATGCAAATTGGAGGAAACAAGGCACTGTCGTTCGGCAAGAGCCGGGCGAGGATGCTGACCGAGGAGCGGAAAAAGGTCACGTTCTCGGATGTGGCCGGAATCGATGAAGCGAAGGAAGAAGTGCTGGAAATCATCGAGTTCCTCAAGGACCCAAGGAAGTTCCAGAAGCTCGGCGGCCGCATTCCCAAAGGCGTCTTGATCGTCGGCCCTCCCGGCACCGGTAAGACCCTGCTGGCCAAAGCGATTGCCGGAGAAGCCGGGGTGCCGTTCTTCAGCATCAGCGGATCCGACTTTGTGGAAATGTTCGTAGGAGTCGGGGCCTCCCGGGTCCGTGATTTGTTCGAGCAGGGAAAAAAGCATGCGCCGTGCATCATCTTTATCGACGAAATCGACGCGGTCGGTCGGCTCCGCGGGGCCGGCTTGGGCGGAGGTCACGATGAGCGGGAGCAGACGCTCAACCAGTTGCTCGTCGAAATGGACGGCTTCGATACGACGGAAGGCGTTATCCTCATTGCGGCCACGAACCGGCCGGATGTGCTGGATCCTGCGCTCCTCAGGCCGGGCCGGTTTGACCGGCAGGTCGTAGTCAATCGTCCTGACTTGAGGGGGCGATGCGAAATTCTCAAAGTGCATACGAAGAAAGTTCCGATCGCTCAGGACGTCGAACTGGAGAAGATCGCCAGGGGTACTCCCGGCTTTTCCGGTGCCGACCTGGAAAATCTGGTGAATGAGGCCGCGCTCTGGGCCGCTCGGCAAAATAAGAAGGAAGTCGCGACGGTCGATTTCGAGATGGCGAAGGACAAGGTGCTCATGGGCGCGGAGCGCAAGAGCATGATCTTGAGCGACGAAGAAAAGCGCACGACGGCCTACCATGAAGCCGGCCACGCGCTGATGGCCAAGCTCCTGCCCGGCACGGATCCGGTGCACAAGGTGACGATCATTCCGCGCGGCCGGGCGTTGGGCGTTACCATGCAATTGCCCACCGATGACCGGCACAACTACTCCAAGGAGTTCTTGTACAACAATCTGGCCATTCTCATGGGCGGGCGTGTCGCGGAAGAGCTGATCTTGAAGCACATTACGACCGGCGCCGGCAACGACATCGAGCGGGCGACCGATTTGGCCAGGAAGATGGTCTGTGAATGGGGGATGAGCGAAAAGCTCGGTCCTCTGACTTTCGGCCGCAAGGAGGAGGAAATCTTCCTGGGCCGGGAACTGACGACGAAACGTGATTTCAGCGATCAAGTCGCATTGGAAATCGACCTTGAGATCAAGCGGCTCGTCACGGAAAACTATGAACGGGCCAAGCGGCTCTTGACCGAGCATATGTCGAGTCTCAAAGCGCTGGCGGAAGCCCTCTTGGAAAAAGAGGTGCTCGACGCGCCCGAGATCGATCATATTCTGATGCAGTCTTCTTCGCAGACGGTTCCTGCCTAGACTCTGCCGAGGTCTTTCGGCTGCTTCAGGGCAATGGGGGCAGCCGAAAAACGATCAACCGGCGGATCAACGAGCTGGTGGGCGGCTCATGCCCACCGCCTATTTCGTACGATTGTATTTCATGACCCGATGTGCAAGGCTGTGCTTGCACCGCTTTGTCGGGACCAACGTCGTCGGGCCCCTCGCCGGCAGGCAAACGAGACCATGGAATTGCACGCGGGAGATCGGGTGATCAAATGGCAGGAGCATCCTCTGGTCATGGGGATTCTTAATGTCACACCCGATTCGTTCTTCGACGGAGGCCGATTCCTCGATCCTCAGGTTGCGGTGTCTCATGCCGTACAGATGGCGGAGGAAGGGGCGGACCTGTTGGACATCGGAGCCGAGTCGACCAGGCCGGGATCCAGTCCCATCGATGAAGCCGAGGAACGGCGCCGCCTGATTCCCGTCGTCGCCGCAGTGGCGAAGGCGGTGACGATTCCGATCTCGGTCGATACGTCGAAAGCGGCGGTCGCACAAGCGGCGATCGATGGCGGAGCGGTCATCGTCAATGATGTGACGGCCCTGCGCGGCGATCCGGCCATGTCGGACGTGATTGCGCGGAACCGATCCGGCGTGGTCCTCATGCATATGCAAGGCACTCCTCGAACCATGCAGCAGGCGCCTTGTTACCGGAACACAGTCGAGGATGTATCGGCCTTCTTTGCGGACCGCCTGCGATTTGCGGCCGACAAACTGATTTCCAGAAGCCGCATCATTCTTGATCCAGGCATTGGATTTGGTAAGCTCCTCTTGGACAATCTGGATCTGCTGGCCGGACTCCGGAACTTCGCGCAATTCGACTGTCCGGTGTTGGTAGGAGTCTCTCGGAAAACGTTCATCGGCAAGCTCACCGATCGTCCGGTTGAAGATCGTTTGTGGGGGACGGCGTCGGCAGTAGCCCTGGCAGTGGAGCATGGCGCGCAAATCCTTCGCGTTCACGACGTTCGGGCTATGCGGGATGTGGTGAAAGTCGCCACGGCGATTGCCCGACGACCGCACGCATCATTACGGGAACAACATGCGTAAACTTTTTGGCACAGACGGAGTACGTGGGGTCGCCAACCTCGAACCAATGACCAGCGAAACGGCCATGCAGCTGGGACGGGCGGCTGCGCATCTGTTCATGCGGCGCGCCGGCCGTCATCAAATCGTCATCGGCAAGGATACGAGAGTCTCGGGTTACATGCTGGAGTCTGCCTTGACGTCCGGTATCTGTTCCATGGGGGTCGACGTCCTGCTGGTCGGACCGATGCCGACACCGGCTATCGCATTCTTGACCCGGAGCTTGCGGGCGGATGCAGGGGTGATGATCTCCGCATCGCACAACCCCTATCAGGACAACGGCATCAAGTTTTTCTCCAACGACGGGTTGAAGCTGCCGGACGATATGGAGGCCAGAATCGAACAGTTGATCATCTCCGACGAAATCGCTCATCTGCGACCGACCGCCGATGCGATCGGCAAAGCTTTTCGAATTGACGACGCCGAAGGGCGCTATATCGAGTTCGTCAAACGGTCGTTGTCCAAGGAATTGGATTTTCAGGGTATCAAGCTGGTCGTCGATTGTGCCAATGGTGCGGCCTACAAAGTGGCTCCGACGGTGCTCCGCGAGCTCGGTGCGAAGGTCGAGGTGATCGGCAACAAGCCGGACGGGATGAATATCAACGCCGGGTGCGGAGCCGTTCATCCGGAAGCGCTCAAACAAGCGGTGCTACAGCATGGGGCGGACCTCGGGGTGGCGCTGGACGGAGATGCCGACCGTGCCATCTTTGTCTGCGAGCAAGGCAAGGTCATTGATGGCGATCACATCATGGCCGCCCTGAGCCTGGATCTCCACCGAAACGGAACGTTGGCCAAGAAGACCGTCGTCGGGACGGTCATGAGCAACTTCGGACTGGAGAAGGCCATGGCCCAAGCGGGGATCACGCTGGTTCGGACGGCCGTCGGTGACCGGTACCTTCTCGAACGGATGTTGGCAGACGGCTATAACTTTGGCGGAGAGCAGTCGGGCCACTTCATTTTCCTCGACCATAATACGACCGGAGACGGCCTCATTTCCGCTTTGCAGGTGCTGTCATTGATGAAGCGCAGGCAACAGCCTCTGTCCGAACTTGCAAAAGCCATGACGGCCGTGCCTCAGGTACTGCTCAACGTCAAGGTTTCGAGAAAGCCGGATTTGAATTCGGTGTCCGACTTACAGCGTGCCATCGGAGAGAGCGAGCGAAAGCTTAACGGAAACGGCCGCGTCGTCGTCAGATATTCCGGAACAGAGCCGCTGCTGAGAATCATGATCGAAGGCGAGCAGGACGGGTTCATCCGTGAAGAGGCGGACCGATTGGCACAAGTAGTGAAAACGCATATTGGGTAATCGCTCTTGCCGGGCAGGGGATGCCTGTCCTTGACGGGAGTTCATGCTGCCAGCACTGACCGCCGCGTTGATCGCGGGCCTCGTCCTCGGATCGGTCGTCTCCTACTTCCCTCTTTCCATCTCCTGCTTCTTGACCCTGTTGGCCATCGCCGCCTCACTGCATGGCCACAGCCGGACTGATCCCGTCTTCAGGCGGCGGATGACCTGTCTGTTCGCGGCATTGCTGACCGGCATGGTGTACTGGTCGATGATGGTCGAGGGAACAACGTACACCAGCAGGATTTCCGGCCAGGGCGAGCAGGCTCGGGAGATATCCGGAAGAATCGTCGCGCCTGTCCAACAAGGGCCCGATCGTTCGACGCTTGTGGTGGAGCCCGACATCGAGGAAGTCGGGGGTGTTCCAGCCAGAATCCGCGTGACCTGGCGAGGCCCTGATCGTCTGGTGTTCTACGGCGACCGGGTCCGTTTTTTCGCCAAGCTCCGGCCTCCGCACGGGACGCTGAATCCAGGAGGGTTCGACTACGGCGCGTATTTGGAACGGCACGGGATCGGAGCGGTCGCCTCGGTGGCCGGGGAGGGAGGAGTCGCTCTGGTGGAATCCGGAAGCATACACGGTTGGTGGGGAGTCGGAAACCGATTCGATCGTTGGCGTGCAAATATTCGGGCGGCCGCGGTCCGCAGCCTCACGCAGCCTGAACTGGGAATCTTTTTGGGGATCGTTCTGGGCGATCGCGGGTATCTCGACGACGATCTTCGTGATCAGTTCATGGCCACCGGAACGGTGCATCTTCTCTCCATTTCGGGTAGTCATCTCGGGCTCGTCGCCCTTCTGATTCTGGTCTCGGTGAGGCGGGTCTTGCTGTGGCTCCCCTCGGACTGGCTGTTGAGACTGTCACGGCGTGCCACTCCGACGCGCCTTGCCGCCATGGCTACTGTCCCTCCCGTGATCTGGTATGCCTGCCTTGCCGGCGCCGAACTGGCCACGGTGCGCTCGTTGGTAATGGTCCTCGTGGCTTTGCTGGCCAGGTGGCTGGCATATGACCACAAGATCTTTCATGCTCTGGCGTTTGCGGCGCTGCTGATTGTCTTCCATGATCCCCAAACGGTCTACGACATTTCATTCCAGCTGTCGTTTCTGTCTGTTCTGGCGATCGCCTGGTGGCTGACATGGGCGGAGTCCGACGAGCCGGCTGTTGAGGTCGGTCGGACACCGATACGGGTCGGGCTACGGTGGGGAAGAGAGGCCGTCGTGATGAGCGCGGTGGTGACCGCTGCCACGTTTCCACTCGTTGCGTTCTATTTCAATCAATTTCCCTGGTTGGGTGTGGTGACGAATCTCGTTGCGGTTCCTCTGATGGGATTCGTTCTCGTCCCGATCGGGTTGGTTTCGGCGATCGGGCACCTGCTTGGAGGCGGGACCGAATTGCCGTTTGCGGCGATTCTTCAGCGGTTGATGGAGGTGTTTGTCGATGGTCTGCAATGGACGGCCGGGGTACCGTTCGCCGACTGGCACGTGGCGGCTCCTTCCGGCCCCACTATTTTGGTGTTTTATGGATGCATGGTGGTGTTGATATGGAAGATTCGCTCTCTTCCCATGCGGCGAGCGGCTTGTTTGGTGATGGCGATGCTCATGTTGTGGTGGGCGTGGTCCCCGCGTCCAGGGATGGGCGACGGGTTTCGGGTCATGTTTCTGGATGTGGCGCAGGGTGACAGCGCCGTGCTCGAACTTCCAGGCGGAGAAGTCGTGTTGATCGACGGTGGCGCCAGCTTTGAGCGATTCGATATGGGACGCGCGATCGTGGGACCCTACTTGTGGAATAGAGGGATTAGAACGATTGACCATGTTATTGCCACGCACCCTCAATTGGATCATGTCGGAGGTTTGGCATGGGTGCTTCGGCACTTTTCGGTCGGACAATATTGGGGTACCGGAGTCGTCCGTGAGGAAGCATTTTATCGGCGTTTGGAACAGGCACTGGCCGCACAGGGCTTGTCCGAGCGGCGTGCGCGCACAGGAGAAGAATTGCCATTCTCCGAGGGCTGTCGGATCTTGATCGAGAATCCTCCCGAGTCGGCGCCGCCGTCTTCGATGCATCACGGACGGAAACAAGGGCAGAGTCTCAACAACGATTCAGTAGTCGCGCGACTCAACTGTAATGGCCATTCCGTCCTCTTTGCAGCCGATGTCGAGCAGGGGGCCCTGTCCAGAATGCAGATGGGTCATCAGGAGCCCGTGGAGGTGTTGAAAGTGCCGCATCATGGAGCATTGAGTTCGTTGAATCGTGAGTGGATCACGTCGTTACGGCCCAGGCATGCCGTGATTTCCGTGGGACGGTATAACCCTTACGGCCATCCGTCCGCCGCGGTGCTTACTGCGTACCGCTCACAGGGCATTCCGATCCTTCGCACTGATCGGGATGGGGGCATATGGATCACGGGCAGTTCCAATGAAGCGGCACTAGTCGTGCGAACAGCAAAGGCTAATCGGATTCAACCCGTAACTTCTAGTTTCTCGTGGGATGCCGAAGAGGCGAACTGGAAGCGCCTATGGGATCAATGGAGCCAGCGGATCTGAATGGAGCTGCGGGGTTCACGTATCATCGCCGTACATTTTCTGTGGTTTACTTGACGAAATTGGCTGCCTTCTCCGGGGGACAAAAAGCGGCAATTGGCTATAAGTCCTCAATTTCATTCGTGGCGATGTTAAACCTGCCAAGGCATAGCGCGTGCACTCCGGGAGATGATTTTCCACGGCCGGATCTCTTTCAAGGAGTGAGCAATGCCGAAACTCGTACGAATCGTGATTCAATTACCGGTTGAATTGAAGGCACAGCTTGATGCTCTCAAGCAGCAGGGGTATACCACCAGCGGGTTTATTCGGGCCATGCTGGAACGTGAGCTGGCTAAGCCGGAGGATGAAGCAAGCAACGTCCTGCCCATGGTCAAGAGGGTCAACAGCCGCTAAGGTCTCCGGTCTGTCCCCTCGCCACGTAGTCCTTCCCCTAGGTTTCCATCCGCCCAGACGTCTTAGACAAGCCCATCCGCAACTCCTGACGGTCATATCGCTGAAGTCCGCTTGCCTCTTGCACTGGGGGCGTCGTTCTCGCTACAAGAGGTCATGGTTCCTACCGTGACATGGCACGAGGGTGCCATCCGATTGCTCGACCAGAGTAGACTGCCCGAGCATGTTGAGATTCTCGAGTGCCGGGACGTCGAATCAGTTGCTCGGGCCATCCGAGAATTGAAAGTACGCGGGGCGCCGGCCATCGGCGTGACGGCTGCCATGGGAGTGGCCCTTGGAGCCCGATTGAGCGATGCGGAGAATTATTCTCAGCTGGAAAACGACCTCGGCGAAGTCTGCGATCTGCTCGCTGCCACCAGGCCCACTGCCGTGAATCTATTCTGGGCCATCGAGCGAATGAAGCGGAAGCTCCACGAGCTTCGGTTGCAGCCGCTCTCCGCCATCAAGACCGAATTGGTTCGCGAATCTCAGAATATTCTGGAAGAAGATATCGCTCTATGCAAAGCCATGGGACGGCACGGATCTCGTCTGATCGGGGATGGACAGACGATCCTGACCCACTGCAACGCCGGCGCGTTGGCGACAGCCGGATATGGAACGGCCTTGGGCGTCGTTCGAGCGGCGTGGGAGGAAGGGAAGCGCATTCAGGTGATTGCCGACGAAACCAGGCCCGTGCTTCAAGGCGCGAGACTGACCGCATGGGAATTGATGCAGGACGGTATCCCGGTCACGCTCATCACGGACAGCATGGCGGGAACCATGATGCGGCAAGGGAAAATACATCTTTGCATCGTAGGCGCAGACCGGATCGCTGCCAATGGCGACGTCGCCAACAAGATCGGTACATACTCGGTCGCAGTGCTGGCTCGGGCACATCGCATTCCGTTCTATGTTGCCGCACCTTATTCGACCATCGACCTCAAAACACCCTCCGGGAACGACATCGCTATTGAGCAGCGGAATCCACAAGAAGTGACGACCGTTCTCGGTGATCACGTCATCGCGCCGAAGGGTGTATCGGTATACAACCCCGCCTTCGATGTGACACCCGCTGAATTCATCGCTGGGATCATCACGGAGCGAGGAGTCTTCAAGCCTCACGAGGTGCTCCGTCATTTCTCCGGATGAGTGGAGTCACGTCTTGCAACTCACCGGAAGCGTCCCTATAATGGCCCAGAAATTTTGGGCCTTATCACAATCAGACCGGAGGAAGACGTTCCATAATGAGTGAGCGAACACTAGCGATCATCAAACCTGATGCGGTGAAAAAACATGTAATCGGGGACATCATCTCGCAGTATGAGCAAGCCGGGTTGCGGCCGGTGGCCATGCGGATGCTGGTTATGAGGAAAGCGACTGCGGAAGGATTCTACGCGGTGCACCGGGCCAGACCCTTCTTCGACAGTCTGTGCACGTTCATGTCGTCCGGTCCTGTCGTAGTATTGGTGTTGAAAGGCGAGAATGCCATCAAAAAGAATCGTGAGCTCATGGGCGCGACGGATCCGGCGAAGGCCGAAAAGGGGACGATACGCGCGAAGCACGGGACCAACATTGAATACAATGCTGTACACGGCTCGGATTCTCCCGAGACCGCCCAAGTCGAAATCGCCTACTTTTTCCCGGAAATGAACGTGGTGGGATAAACCGGATTCAAGTACTGATGATACCGTCTGATCTTCGATATCACAAAGAGCATGAGTGGGTTCGCGTGAAAGGGACCGAAGGCACGGTCGGGATCAGCCATTTTGCCCAAGACGCCCTCGGCGACATCGTGTTTATCGATCTGCCGAAAGCCGGAACGGTCATCACCGCCGGTCAACAGATCGGCGAGGTCGAGTCGACGAAGACAACTTCGACGATCTACACGCCGGTAGGCGGGACCATCGCCCAGGTCAACGCCGATCTCAAGGATCATCCCGAGCTGGTCAACAGTGATCCGTACGGCAAGGGATGGATGATCGTCGTGCACCTCTCGAACGCGGATGACGTCGAGAAGCTCATGACCTCGTCCCAGTACGAAGCATATCTCGCAAGCCAGAAGCACTAAGTTTTCTCTCATGTCCAAGCCCATCGTGATCTCGGCGCCGGCCCCGGGGGCGTATGCTGCCGCAATCCGGAGACTCAGCTCGTCGCCCCGCGTGAGCCTTATGGAGGCTCAGACGCTCAGCCGGGTCTGCCTGAACTGCGGCTACATTCCGAGCATGCGCTATTGGCCCTCGGGGAGCTCGGCAACAGCTCGAACATAGGGCTCATCCAGCGAGGCCGGAAGGAGTGATGGAGGCGGCGGAGGATTCGGTACCCGGAGCCATTCATCGGATTCGAAAGCGGGCGAGTTGATGATTGTCTCAATGTTGGTCAAGTGCGCAATGGTCGCGCTCACCATGGGCGTGATCTTTTGGATTGGATGGACGGTCCCGCAGCAGGACTCCGACGGCGTACTTGCCCCGTCGGAAGAGGCCGCCCCAGCGCTTCATGTCGAGGAATCGGTCAAGGCGATTTCAAATCCGGTACCGATCGGACCGAGCGCCGAACCGGTCAAGCAGACTTCGGCGGCGAGAGCGGTCGGGAAGATCGATTTGAACCGGGCGACGGAGCAGGATCTGGAATCACTTCCCGGCATCGGAGAGGTCCTGGCAGGCCGGATTGTGAAGTATCGACAGGACATCGGGTCGTTCAACCGTGTTGAGGACTTGCGCGACGTGAAAGGCATCGGAAAAAAGAAGTTCGACAGGATCAAGAATCTGGTCCAGGTGACCGTCCGGAAACCGGACTGGGATGGAAAGATTTCCGCATGAGTGAACTGGTGAGGCAGCTCGATCTGATTCTTCGCGGGACGGTCGAGGTCATCCAGCAGGCTGAATTGGAATCCAAGCTCAGCCGTGCGTTGGCTGCCAATCGACCGTTGCGCGTCAAAGCCGGCTTCGATCCGACCGCCCCCGATCTGCACCTCGGCCATACCGTCTTGATTCACAAGTTGAAACATTTCCAGGATCTCGGACATCAAGTGATCTTTTTGATCGGCGACTTTACGGGGATGATCGGGGATCCCACCGGCGTATCCGAAACCAGGAAGGTATTGACCAATGACCAGGTGCGGGCCAACGCCGCGACCTACGAAAGGCAGATCTTCAAGCTCTTGGATCCCAAGAAGACAATCATCGAATTCAACAGCCGGTGGATGGGCGCGATGACCGCCGCGGAATTAGTCGAGCTTGCCGCGCATTATCGCGTCGCCCGCATGATGGAACGAGACGATTTTCAGAAGCGCTACCAGGAGCAGAAGCCCATCAGCGTTCATGAATTTCTCTATCCGCTTGTTCAAGGATACGATTCGGTCGTCCTGAAGGCCGACGTAGAGTTGGGAGGAACCGATCAGAAGTTCAATCTGCTCGTCGGTCGCGACCTGCAGCGCGACTATGGTCAGGAGCCTCAAGTCGTCATCACGATGCCGCTGCTTGAGGGGATCTTCGGCGGCAAGAAGATGAGCAAGAGTCTTGGCAACTACGTGGGATTGGAGGATCCGCCGGGTGAGATGTTCGGGAAGATCATGTCGATCAGCGACGAACTCATGATCCGGTACTACGAGGTGCTGACGACCGAAGATCTGGCCGCGGTGAAGACGTCGCATCCGATGGAGGCCAAACAGGACCTGGCGCAATATATCGTTGCTCTCTACCACGGACAGGATGCCGGCCGCGAAGCCCGAGAGTCGTTCCAGTTGAAATTTCAGGATCGGGAGTTTCCCAGTGAACCGGATGTGCGTCTCAAGGTGACCAAAGATGATCTCAGCGCAAGCGGGACGATCGGCCTTGTCGATCTTGTTTCCATGACCAGGTTGCTGGCGAGCAAGAGCGAAGCGCGCCGGCTCATCATTCAGGGAGGCATCGAGGTCGAGGGAGTCAAGCAGGGTGATGCGAACGCTGTGTTGACGCTCAATCCCGGGAGCACATACCGGGTCAAAGTAGGCAAAAGGAAGTTTGCTCTGATTGAGGTGTTACCCTAGGGACAGCTTCCTTGACTTGAATTGCCGCAGCAGCGTAGGATCCGTGGCAGCGAGCGGGCGTAGCTCAGTGGTAGAGTCCTAGCTTCCCAAGCTAGTTGTCGTGGGTTCAAATCCCATCGCCCGCTCCAAACCGCACTTCGTGTGAGCCGACGGCTCTTCTGATGTTTATCGTAATTGCTGCCGTCGGATAGAATCCGCAGATGTTAAGCCGCAGCCGTTGCTTGACCCGACTGCGAACCAGGTTCGCGTTTCATCGCAATTTCCGCCGGCGGAAAGTGCCTCAACTGTTCGTGACTCTCTCGACCGGATACTCGGTCCTGCTCCGTCCGCCCCATGATCAATCCAGCGATCCCTTTGCCGCTCACGTGTCTCTTTTATAGAAAGGATCTGCCGTGACTCGTGGTCAATACATTCTTCTCCTTGCGGTGGTTTTCTTGGGAAATGTACTAGGAGCGGCCTTGGGCGGCATGGTATTCGAGGCGAACAGTGCCGGCGCCGAAAAGGCGAAGGGCATCAATGCCGAGGAGTTTCTCCTGCTGGATCAAAACGGCAAGGCGCGGGCGGGCCTCGGACTTGACCCGCAGGGGGAAGTCGGATTCATTCTCACTAGTAGAGATGGGAACAGGAAGCTGGCGCTCTCGCCGGATGAGCCTCTTGCAATCAAGCTCAGCGACCGTTCTGGTCGCGTGCTCTGGTCCGCTCCATAAAAGGGATGGAAGGCGACCTGAGAACGCCACGTCGAAGTGTTCTTGAGATCAAGGACGGGAGGAAGCCGTCGGAGGATTCTCACTGCGAGATTGGCGGTTAAACGGCCTTCTTGACTAAACCGCTTCGCAAACAGCGAGTGCAGACGCGAATCCGTCTTGTCGATCCGTTGACGACCGCCCGCACCCGTTGCAGATTAGGGTTGAACGAACGTTTGGTCTTATTATTCGCATGGCTGACGTTGTGACCGGTCTGATGCCGCTTTAGGCAGATATCGCATGCAAATGCCACTGGAGGCTCCTTGGGCTAAGTCAGGTAATAGACAAGCTGGAAATGTACCACATAGCCAATGAATGTGACAAGCCTGTGCGGAGTGTGAAGGCTTGGATACGACGCTGTCGACCGGAACCAACTGGGCAGAGATGGAAGGGGGGGATAGACTTAGAGCTGAGCGTCCTTTCCCGTGGAATTCTTGGATGACAGACCAATGAGCGCAGGAGCCGCGATGTCAAACGACGCATCCGCCCCGTCGTCAAGCCGATCTTTCCCGACACTGTAGATTTTTTGCTGCGTCTGACTCCACAGCATCGGCAGTCCCGTGAACGGATCGAAGTACTGCGAACCGACCTCCGCCAGTCTGGTGGGTACGGCGGTCGTGCCGCTCGGCCGTCGCAGCTGGATTTGCAGCGATGCAAGACGAAGCCGGGCGTCGGTTTCCATCAATTGATGGCGGAAGATATTCCAGTCAGGCTCGACTGGCGCCGGATTCACCAGACCCTCCAGAAATCCTCGATGGACGTTGCCGGAAATTTGACGCAAGGTAGGCAGCGAGCCCTCTCCGGTTCCGGAGGCTTTCGTGATCGCCTCATAGTATCCCGCATACATTTCGTCCATCTCTCGGCTGCCCAAAGAACGGCCAAGAAAAGACGGCGGTCGGGGATGCTCGATCTTTGTAAAGGCATTGTCCGGAAGGTGTGTCGTGGCAATAAGCCAATCACGTTGCGGATTGCTCGATATCGGCGAATCCTTTGGCGGCGCGGATCGACTTTGCACCTCCCGGCCCGCGACCGCCAGCTGGTGACGAATCGGCCATCGCAGAGAATATTCGGACGACGTCAACGGAACCATGAGTTGCAAGGCAGTAGCCAGAAGCGCCTTGTCTATGACGGGTCGTGAGACTATTCTCGAAATCAGTTTGGCATCGTCCTGAACGACGAATTGAGCGGCGACCGTCATGTCCGGGGTCGTTGCCTCGCGCAGCACCATTCGCCAGAACGCCAGTTCCTTGGTCAAACGATCCAATCCGGCAGCCGTGGACCGTGAGAATCCGTCGGCAATGTACAATCGATGGGCGAGCATGGTCTCCGCAAATCGGGGCGTTGCACGTTGGCCGAACCCCCGATCCTCGAACGACATTTCGAGACAGTGATCGTACCTTTCCAGAAGAAGACCATGCGGCGACGTCCAGGTCTTGACCGGGGAGCCCTTATCGCGAAATGCATTGATAGGATCCTCCGCGTCCCAGATAGGAAACGCTTGTCCAAGAGGGAGCGACACCTGCAGGTCGAGCCGCTCCGGTCTGTCGTAATCGAAGCGACGACCGTCCGACGTCTCGCGCGCTTCGACCCAGATCTCATAACCAACTTTTCCCGGATCGAGCGCAGCGGAAGAGGCCAGTCCCAGGAGGAAGAAATAGGCGTTGCGATAAGGGTCGGTCAGTCGGACTGCGGGAGGCTCAGTCAAGTGAGTCAGCGGAGTGACGCCGGCTGGATTATTCAAGAGACCGATCAATGAGGTGATTTGGACGAGAATCCAGAGAGCTGCCAGTGCAATCAGGATGTGTTTCATCGAGCCGCCCTGTCGAGATAAGGTTCTATACGCGTTCTGGTTAGCATTTCTCGAACAGCAAGGCTCATGCCGGCCATATCTCATACGAATTGCGCTGGTTGTTGGCCATTTCAACGTAGGTTCCTTCATGGGCGAGGCACAGGGGTAATTGCCGCTCATCTGCGGACAATAATGAACTTGACAAGTTTTGTCCCTCTCTCCTAGAGTGCCTCCTCACATAGCCTCCGGGTAAAGGGAAGAGGGTGCGAATCCCTCGCGGTCCCGCCGCTGTCAGTGGGGACGAAACCCGCCAAGACCACTGTCCGATTCATTTGGATGGGAAGGCGCGGGGAGTAGGGTGAACCATGAGCCAGAATACCTGCTTGGAGGAATACCAACTGTTCCCTCGTGGGCTGGGGAGCAGGCGAGGATGAAGAAGCGGGTGCAGTCCTCAGGGTCGTCTTATTAAGGCCTTGAGGATTTTTTTTGATCTTGCCACGACAGACTTCCCGAATCCGCCCCGCTTTGTGGGCATCCTATGGTGTCTTGGAAGCGGCGCACATGGTCTGCTTGCTCGCTAAGGCTCGTATCCAAACTCTATTTGAGCAAGCCGAGGTATTCACCCCCTGCCTCCTGTTTGGTCCGTGGCTGTGCCTGCTTATCGCTGGAGTCGTGTTTGTCCAGGAAGCCGAGAGTTCGATGATGAAGCGCCGGCAGCAAGGGATTCTGACTGGTATGCCGTTCATGGCGAATATCACGCCGCGAACGTTCGTGGATGACGCCGGAAGGAAGCTATACATTGCGAAGGCGCCGAGCAGGGTTGTATCGCTCGCACCGAGCATTACGGAAATGCTCTTTGCCCTCGGTCTTGACGAACAGATTGTCGGCGTCACGGAGCTGTGCAACTTCCCGGATGCCGCTCTGTCGAAACCGAAGGTTGGTTATGCGCGGCACAACCTTGAAGCGCTCGTTGCACTTCGGCCGGACATGATCGTCGCGCCGCAGGACTTTCTCCGAGCCGACATGATCGCCAAGCTGGAAGAACTGAAGATTCCCGTGTTTCTGGTCGACGCGAAGACGGTGGACGACATCCTGATGCAGATTCAAAGTTTGGGGAAAATATTCAACAAGACGAAGATAGCCGATGACGTGACGGGCCGGATGCGGGATCGCATTGCCGGCGTAACGAAACGGATCGCGACATCGAAGAAGAAGCGCGTGCTGTACGTGCTGAACAGTCATCCGCTCATCACGGTCGGTCCCGGAAGTTACATCCACCAGATGATCGGATTAGCCGGCGGGATCAACGTGGCGCACGGCACGGCCTCCCCTTATCCGAGGCTCAGCCTGGAAACGGTGTTGCAGGAAGACCCGGAAGTCATCATTTTTCCCGTCGGTCCTGTGGAAAGCGTGCCGAAGAGCGAGCAGGACGAATGGAATCGCTGGACCGGTCTCTCCGCCGTTCGACACCGACAATTGCGTGAGGTGTCGTCTGATGCGCTCAATCGTCCAGGACCTCGTGTTGTCGAAGGGTTGGAACTCCTGGCGCGAGCGATTCACCCTGAGATGTATCCCTTAGATAAAGCCTCTCCCTCGCCATGACATCGCCATCCGACCACTCTTCGTCTTCCGTATCGGTTGGCATTTCTCCTCCAGTACCAGAACCGAAGATGTCACCCTCGAGGTCCGCCGACGATGAGGTGTTTCGAAAGTCCACGTTGGGCGCGGGCCGGTGGGCGGCGATCCTCGGCATCTTGGTGGTTCTGGCCGCGCTCTCGGCCGTGCTCTGTCTTCAATTTGGAGCACAGTTCGTGGGCATCAACGAAATAGTGCGCACCTTTGCGCGGATGATCGAAGCAACGAGCGATCGTGCGGGCGATGCGGATGTGATGGCGACGATTCTGCTGCAGGTGCGCTTGCCGAGAATCGTCCTGGGGTTTCTCGTCGGGTGCTGTCTGGCGGCGGTAGGAGTAGCCCTGCAGGCTCTGCTGCGCAATCCGTTGGCCGATCCTTACGTGCTCGGTGTATCGAGCGGGGCTGCTCTTGGCGTGTCCGTCGCCGTCCTGTTCGGCGTCGGGACGACCGTGCTGACGATGTCGGTTTTGCCGCTCTGCGGATTCGCGGGCAGTTTGGTGGCGCTGGCAATGATGTATCGGATGGCGGCCAGCTACGACCGGTTGCCGATCTACAGTGTGCTGTTGGCCGGCGTCATTCTCAACGCGATTTTTTCGGCGCTCATCATGTTTATTACCTCGATCATGGATCCCAACCGTTCCTTCGGCATGATGATCTGGCTCATGGGATCGCTCACGGCTCCGGCTCATCCGACGCTGCTGGTGTTCTCGCTCTACGTGTTGGTCTGCCTCGGGCTCCTGTTTAGGCAGGTCAAAGTGCTGAACGTCATGGCATTCGGGGAAGAACCGGCGAGATCGCTGGGGATCGACACGGAATGGGCAAAGCGGCGTCTCCTCCTGCTTTCGGCGCTGATGACCGGGGCCGTCGTCTCCGTTAGCGGCATGGTGGGTTTCATCGGCATGGTGGTTCCCCATGCCGTACGCCTGATCGTCGGGGCGGATCATCGTCTCGTCATGCCGGCATCGGCGTTGGTTGGCGGCACCTTCTTGATGGTCGCGGACACCTTCGCTCGGACCGTCGTCTCGCCCTCGGAGCTGCCGGTCGGAATCATGACGGCGTTGGTCGGCGGGCCGTTGTTTGTCTATCTTTTGGTCTGGCGGAAGGATCGAATGTCGTGACCGCTCCTGCCGGGAACGATTTCAGCAGCGACTCGTTGGGGTCTCTCAGCGGAGAGCCCTTCCCTGCGTATGACGTCCGCTCGGCCTGGTTTCACTACGGAAGCTTGGATCGGGATGTACCTCAATGGGCCTTGCGCGATGTCAGCTTCTTCGTGAAGCCTGGAGAGATGCTGGGCATTGTCGGGCCGAATGGATCAGGCAAGACTTCGTTGTTGAAGTTGCTCGCGCGGATCGTTCCGGAGCAGCAGGGAACCATCAGACTTTTCGGAAAGCCCCTGGCTGAGTTGAAGCAGGAAGACGTGGCGCAGGCCGTCGGATTCGTTCCGCAGGACACCTCACAAACCTTTCCATTTACCGTGGCCGAAACGGTCCTCATGGGGCGATTCCCTCACCGGCATCGAACGCCATGGGACCTGGGATTCGGGTGGGATAGTCCGTCCGATCGCGCCATCGCGCAGCAGGCGATGGTGACGATGGATGTCTGGAAGCTGGCTGCGCGCCGGGTGACCGAACTCTCCGGCGGGGAGCGGCAGCGCGTGGTGATCGCTCGAGCCCTGACCCAAGAGCCGCGCGCGCTCTTGCTGGATGAACCCACTGCGTTTCTCGATCTTCAACATCAGATCGGCATCTGCGCCCTGTTGCACCGGCTGAAGCAGGAGCGCGGTCTGACGATCATATTGGTCTCTCATGATTTGAACTTGGCCAGCCAGTATTGCGACCGAGTGCTGCTCCTGGATCGTGGGCAGGTCATCCGACTTGGCGTTCCGGCCGAGGTGGTTCAGCGGGAAGTGCTGGAGGCCGTGTATCGATGCCGGATCCTGGTGGATTGCCACCCGATTTCAGGGCTACCAAGGGTCACGCTGCCGAGCCGAGACATGGTGACGTAGGTGATCAAGATCGATCGTCGAAAGATTGGATTGCTCCATCTTCGCCTTGTACCCGGAGATATCGAGCGTAACCGGCAGGTAACCATAGAGGCCGTGAAATCTGCAGCCCGGACCGGTGCGCAATGGATTGTGACGCCTGAGCTTGCCGTGTGCGGGCTTCAGTTTCCACAAGTCGTCGGAACCGAGTGGATTCAGCCTCAACCGGATCCCTGGATGCAGCGTTTCTGCCAGCTTGTGAAAAAACTCCAATGTACGGTGTTTCTCTCTTGTCCGGAGCGACAAGGTGGGAAGCTCTACAACTCCGTGTTCGCCATTGGCACGAGCGGTCAGATCATCGGTAAACATCGCAAGGTCAATGTCAAAAGCGATTCCCTGTCCTGGTCGACACCCGGCGACAGCATCACTCCAGTGGAGTGCGACGGCATCAAGGTAGGCCTCGTCATCTGTAGCGACGTCTATACGAGAAATCTTACGGATGCCCTCAAGAAGGCAGGGGCGCAAATGATCATTTCGCCTGCATCGTGGGGACCCGGGATTCATGGGCCCAACGGTGAGTGGGAGGCGCGAACCGAAGAGACGGGTCTCCCCTTGATCCTTTGTAACCGCACCGGTACGGAAAGGACACTCGATTTCTGGAAAGCTCCAAGTCTCGCCGTGAAGAACGGGAAGCGATTGTTGTCCCACACGTCCGATCGATCCGCCGTGCTGACGTTCGATTGGGACTTCGTCACGATGAGACCGCAGTCCGCTGCATACCAAACAGATTATCTTCCGGACTGATCGATGGGGACTTGAGGGTCTTAGAGGAACCCTGTTTGAGGCGCGCAGGAAGACGCTGCACCCGCTCCTTCTGCGCAACGTGTGGGTGCACAACGTTTTATTAAGAAGGGATCAGCCGAAGATACGCCGTCAGCGCCGGGGAAGATGGTGAGAAGCCATCACGGTGCCGCCACTGTAAGCGGGGAGTGACCCTGCAGCAACGCCACTGTGGATGTCGGTCCATGGGAAGGCGCAGGGAAACGTCGAGCCGCGAGTCAGGAGACCCAACTGACGGAAGAAGTAGCACCCCTTCGAGCCAAAGGGAGGTTCTCATGTCGCCGTTTTCCGTTTCGTTCGTGCTTCGAGCACTGGTGTTTGCCCTCGGAATGTCCGTTCCCTTTTACGCGGTTTCCGCCGAGGAGGCGCCGATACCTGATCAAGCAGTGGATCCCGCTGTTGCGTCTCCTGAAGGCGTGCCTGCCGATCAACCGACGGTCCTTGAAACTCCGGAAGTCGTGATCAGCGCTACGAAGACGGAAGTTCCCGTCAAGCAGGTCACCAGCGCGGTGGAAATCATGACCGGTGAGCAGATGGAACAGCGCAGAGTGAGAACCGTCGCGGAGGCGCTGCGCTGGGCTCAGGGGCTTGCAGTCTTCCAAAGCGGAGGTCCGGGGGCAACCGTCGGTATACGGATGCGAGGAGGAACACCGGAGCAGACGCTTGTGTTGATCGACGGAGCCATCGTCAACAGCGCCACGCTTGGGTCCTATGATTTCGCCAATCTTACCAGCGACAATATCGAACGGATTGAGATCTTACGGGGTAGCCAAGGCATGATGTGGGGGTCGGATGCCATGGGCGGCGTCATCAACATCACGACCAAGCGAGGGCGCGAAACTCCGAACATCGGGGCGTTTGTCGAGTACGGGTCCTTTACGACGATTCGTGAGGGCGCCACACTTTCTGGAAAGAAAGGAATATTCGACGCTGCAGCCGCGCTCACACGGTGGGATACGGCGAACTTCTCCGCCATCAACTACCGGCGCGGAGCCAGCGAGCGGGATGGATTTCATAATTGGCAAGGGTCTGCCCGGCTCGGCGTTGATCTCCCAAAAGACGGCCGATTGGAGTTCAATTTTCGATGGATGAACGGAATCACCAATTTCGACGGGTTTGCGTTCAACCCGATCACGTTCGGGTCTGATCCTGCCGACGTCCTTGGCGCCAGGACGCAAAGCCAGCAATACGTCTACTCGGGCAGTTATATGCAGCCGATCACGAATTGGTGGTCTCAAAAGCTGACTCTGGGGCGCGCCACGGAAAGTCTCATCACCGCGTCGGGGACGGTCGAGCGCAATCTTGTGACCGGGGCGGAGAGCGTTCCCTTTGCGTTCAACTCCGAGATCAACACGACGAGCAACCGTATTGAATGGCAGCACGATTTTCAGATTGCCAAGCCGTTGGCGGTGACCGCGGGGTACCAATTCCGTGAGCAGATCGGAGAGAATTTTGACACGCTCGCCGGTACGACGACGGTTCCGAGCAAGATCGTCAGCAGCAATGCGGGATTTGCCGAAGCGAAATTGAACCTCTGGGACCGACTTTTTGGAACGGCCGGCATCCGCCAGGACGAATACAATGTATTCGGGAGCGCAACGACCTATCGCTTGACCGGGGGGTATCTGCACAAGGAGACCAGCACAAAGCTGCGCGGCAGCTATGGGACCGGGTTCCGTGCGCCGACAATCAACCAGTTGTTTTTCCCGGATTTCGGGAATCCCAATCTCAAGCCCGAAAAGAGCAAGAGCATGGATGTGGCGCTCGAACAATACTTGTTCAATGATCGCGTGTTTCTCAGTGTGGGGTACTTTTGGAATCGCTATCAAAACCTGATCTTGTCGGTCTTTGACCCAGTCGGGTGCGGCTTCACCTTGTTCGGCTTCTGCGCGCAGAACGTGGGAGCGTCGCGGGCCGAAGGGATCGAGGCGAGCGCAAAGCTTCAGCTTGTGCGTGATCGGCCGGGGATTAAGAGCCTGGATCTGCAGTTTCAATACACCTATACGAGCACGGAAAACCTCACGAACAACGCCGACACGCGCTTGCCACAGTGGCCTTTACATCAATGGTCCACGATTCTGAGCTATCAGCCGGTCGAATCGTTCAGAGCCAACCTGGAAGGCCGCTATGCGGGACAGCGCTTCAACGATGTCAACAATCTCCAGTCGACTCCGTCGTTCTACGTCTTCAACGCCTCTGCCACCTATAACGTCAATAGAACCGTTCAAATTTATGGACGTGCCGACAATATTTTCAATCAGAAGTACGAAGAAGTGCTATTCTTCGGCACCCCAATCCGATCAGTCTTTGGAGGGGTGAGGGTGAATTTTGACGTTCCACTCTAGAGGGGACTGTGCGAGGCTCTATCCGGAAGATCTGCGAACGGTGCGGCCGCTCCTTTGAGTGCGGACAATATGGCTGCTGGTGCGGACAGCTGGGAATCACCGAACGGCAGATGGTTTGGATCGAGCGGTCGTTCACGGACTGCCTCTGCCGTGAGTGTCTGACGAAAGTGGTCACCGGTGAGGAGGGGCCGATGTCCGGTCCCTCCTCATCCACATGAGGATGCCGAATGCGGATTACGAAGGTTTACACGAGAACAGGCGACGCGGGACGGACGAGGCTGGCCGGCGGGCAACAGGTCTGGAAAGACAGCCTGCGTGTAGAGGCGTACGGCACAGTGGATGAGTTGAATGCATCGGTCGGTCTTGTCCGAGCGATGAACGAGGACTCAATACGGATTACGGATTCGGCGAGGCAGCTTGAGGAAGACCTTCGTTGGATACAGAACAAGCTCTTCGATCTCGGCAGCATTCTGGCGACCGCGCCCGGTCAGTCATTCAAGAACATGCCGACTATCACCGCGTCGGATGTGGTGAAACTCGAACGGATAATCGACCGATGCCAGAAAGACTTGGCTCCGCTGAAGGAATTTATCCTGCCTGGGGGAGGAAAGGTATCGGCGACGCTTCACCAGGCCAGAACGATCTGCCGGCGGGCCGAACGCATCTGTGTTCGCTTGGCCAAAGAGGAATCCGTCGATTCGCAAATGAACAAATTCCTGAACCGCCTGAGCGATGCCTTGTTCGTGCTGGCTCGATGGGCGGCCAAACAGCGCGGAGAGCCGGAATTCCTCTGGGAACGTGAACGGAAGGATTCTGACTAGAGCCAACCCGATATGGCGGCACGCAGACTCATGGTGCAAGGCACGGCGTCCCACGTGGGAAAGTCCGTGCTGACGGCGGGGCTCTGCCGGCTGTATTGCCGCCGAGGCGTTCGGGTGGCGCCTTTCAAGGCGCAGAACATGTCGAACAATTCCTTCGTCACGCCGGACGGAAAAGAAATCGGGCGCGCTCAGGCGGTTCAGGCGGCAGCATGCCGTGTGGCTCCACGCGCGGACTTCAATCCGATCCTGATCAAGCCTGGCGGTGAAACCTCCGCGCAACTCGTCGTCGACGGGGAAGTTGCCGGGATTCTCCGCGCCGAGGATTTCGGGTTGGTGCGTCGCAACCATTGGGGGAACGTCCAGCGGGCATTCTCCCGTTTGAATGATGACTTCGACATGATCGTGCTTGAAGGAGCAGGCAGTCCGGCCGAAGTGAATCTGCGGAAGTGTGATGTCGTCAACATGGCAATGGCCCGGCATGCCGATGCGCGTGTCCTGCTGGTCGCCGATATCGACCGTGGAGGGGCGTTCGCCTCATTGGTGGGGACATGGACGCTGCTCGACGAAGCCGATCGTCGATTGTTGAAGGCCTTCGTGATCAACAAGTTTCGAGGAGATTCGAGCCTTCTCGCGGACGGAATCGATCGCGTCGTTCGCGATACGGGAGTGCCGTGTGCCGGGGTGCTGCCGTTTTGGAACGACTTAGGGCTTCCTGAAGAGGATTCCTGCGGCTGGAGGGAACATGGGCTTCGACGGTCGGACGGTTCCGATCGGATCGTCATCGGCATTGTCGATGTGCCGGCTATGTCAAATGCCACGGACTTTGAGCCGCTGGCAGATGAGCCTGATGTAGAACTGGTTCCGCTGGCTCAGACAACCGATCGCCGCTTGGATGCGCTGTTGTTTCCAGGTTCCAAGCAGACGGTCCAAGCGCTGGGTTTTGTCCGATCGAACGGATTCGATCGCTTGGCCCATCGAGTCTTGAGCGACGGGGGAACCGTCGGCGGGATTTGTGCCGGCTACCAGCTGCTTGGCCGCGTCATCAATGACCCGGATCATGTCGAATCGGACAAAGAGAAAGTGTCCGGTCTTGGGCTCTTACCGGTTGAGACGGTATTCGCGACGAAGAAAGTCGTACGGGCCGTGTCCGGATGCCATGTGGAAAGCGGGCTTCCGCTGTCCGGCTACCAGGTACGAATGGGACGAACGTCCGTCAACGATAAAGCTAGAGCATTTGTTGAAATATATAGTAATAACTGTTCGGAAGTGATGGATGACGGAACTTCTTGTTTGGATGGCCGCGTGTTCGGAACCTATCTCCACGGCCTTTTTGACTCGGGGCCTTTTCGACGATGGTGGTTGAACGGGTTGCGTGCGGCTAGGGGATGGTCCCCCATGTCAGAAACTCGAAGTCTCTCTCTCGATGCCAGACTGGATCGATGGGCCGACTTTGTCGAGAAGCATGTGTCGATGGCCGTGGTCGACCGTCTGGTCGATGGATATGACTAGGGCGCAGACCGAGAAACGTTCTGCCCGATTGCTGTTCGTCCTGGGTGGAGCTTCGTCCGGAAAGAGTGAGACAGCCCTCCGGCTGGCCTTGAGGGGAATCGGTAGGACTGGGCCTCGGGCGTTCGTCGCAACCGGTCAGGCCTTGGACGAAGAAATGGCGGAACGGATTGCCCGTCATCGGTCATCACGACCAGCGTCGTGGATGACGGCCGAAGTGCCCTTGGACTTGACCGGATGGATCGAGCGGCATGGCAGAGAACATCGAGTTATCGTGGTGGATTGCGTCACCATGTGGCTGTCGAATCAGTTCGGACGGGGGAGACCGGATGCCCGGATCGTTCAAGACATGCAGGATTTTCTTGGGGCCGCCCGGCGCACGGGGGCGCGGATCGTACTGGTGGCGAATGAGTTGGGAATGGGGATCGTTCCCGGCGACGCGGTCAGCCGCCGTTTCAGGGAATTGGCCGGCGGAATCAATCAGTTGATCGCGAACGAGGCCGATGAAACTCACCTGGTCGTGAGCGGACTCAGTGTTCGATTGAAATGAAGGCAGTTATGACGCTTCAGGAAGCCATCGCATCGGTGAGAAACGTGGATGATTCGGTCGCTGCCGAGACGCAACGCCGGCTGGATCGACTGACGAAGCCTCAAGGAAGCCTGGGTCGTCTGGAGGAATTGGCCGTCCGGTATTGCGCGATGACCGGAGAACGTAAGCCTGCCGTGCCGCGCGGGGTCCTGTTCACCTTTGCCGCGGACCATGGAGTCGTGGATGAAGGCGTGAGCGCCTATCCACGGGACGTGACGGCTCAGATGGTCCGAAATTTCCTCCGTGGCGGCGCCGGCGTCAACGTACTGGCGCGACATGAAGGCATCGAGGTGCGCGTCGTCGACATCGGAGTGGCGCATGACTTCGAAGTGCTGCCGGGCCTCCTCGACCGAAAACTGATGAAGTCCACTCGGAACATGGCCAGGGAAGCAGCCATGCCGCGGAGCATCGCGGAACGAGCTTGTGCGATCGGCGTCGACTTGGCTGCTGCTGCGGCCGGTGAAGGAGTCGGATTGATCGGGACGGGAGAAATGGGAATCGGAAATACCACCGCGAGCGCGGCGATCACGGCGGTGATGACCGGATCCATGGTGGACCAGGTGACGGGGCGGGGGACGGGTATCGACGAGCGAGGTCGCAGGGCCAAGGTGGAAGTGATCGAACAGGCTTTGGCACGCCACCGACCTGATCCGACCGATGCGATGGACGTGCTCGCCAAGATCGGAGGACTCGAGATCGCCGGTTTGGCCGGACTCATCGTCGGGTGTGCTGCCCTGCGCATTCCGGTCGTGCTCGATGGATTCATCGCAGGTGCCGCGGCCCTCATTGCTTGCGGGTTGCAGCCGCGGTGCCGGCAATATCTTATCGCCGCGCATCGTTCGGTCGAGCCAGGTCATGACGTCCTGCTCGAACATCTGCAGTTGAAGCCGCTCCTTGATCTGGAACTGCGACTGGGAGAGGGGACCGGCGCCTGTTTGGGAATGGGCCTCGTTCAGGCGGCCGTGAAGGTCCTCACCGAAATGGCGACCTTCGGCGAGGCTGGCGTTTCGGAGCGGAGTTCATGACGGCAGGTGTGCGATCCTTGATCGTCGCGTGGCAGTTCCTGACGTCAGTGCCCCTCGGCCGGCGCCATCATGATCCAAGCTCGGCCGAACTGGCCCGATCGATGGTCTGGTATCCTTTCGTCGGAATGGTCTTGGGCGCGATCGTCGCCGCTACGGACCTCCTCTTGATGCATTGGCTTTCCCATGAAGTCTCCGCGGTTCTGTGTGTGGGCCTGTTGGTGGCATTGACCCGTGGGCTTCATCAAGATGGTCTTGCCGATACACTTGACGGGCTTGCGGGCGGCCGCACTCCCTTCGATCGATTGGCGATCATGCGGGATCCCCGTATTGGTGCCCTCGGCGCGACGGGCCTTGCTCTCTCGCTGATCCTGCGCTGTGCCGCGGTCGCCACTTTGCCGGATGCGGCGCGATTTTGGACTCTCCTCTGCATGCCCGTGATGGGACGGTGGGCGATGGTCGTCGGCGCCTACGGAGCGAACCATGCCAGGGCCGAAGGGGGGCTCGCCTCGCCGTTTCTCGCCCATCTTTCTTGGCGACAGGTGTCAGGGGCGACGATTCTGGCTGCTTGCCCCTTGGGCTGGGCCGCCGGCCTGTATCCCGTGGCGGCCATTCTGGGAGTCGGCGCATCGGCGAGCCGGTTGTTGACGTGGAACTATCGACGCGCTTTCGGCGGCATCACCGGGGACACTCTGGGGACGACCAATGAGTCGGTGGAACTGTGCTTTCTCGTGCTGTTCCCTCTGCTGTGGCAGCTGTCGTGACGCCGGGCGATCTTTTGTTGGCGGGTCTGCTTGATGCGCTTGTGGGCGACCCACCCTGGCTGCCCCATCCCGTCCGCAGCATGGGTCGTGCCGTCGGAGTATTTGAACGGGCGGTACGGTCTTGGTGCAAGGAACCGGGATCCCTTCGTCTTGCCGGGGTGCTACTGGCATTGGCCCTTCCGAGCCTGACCTTTGTTCTCGCCTGGACGGTGATCATGGCGGGAACGGCTGTGCACGAATGGCTCGGACGAAGTCTGGAAGTCGGACTGGCTTTCACCACCCTTGCCTGGCGTGATCTTGTCGATCATGTCGCACGCGTGAGCAACCCGCTGAAAAGCCAGTCTTGGCACGAGGCCCGTGCGGCGTTGAGCAGGATCGTCGGACGCGATACGGACCGTCTATCAGAACCGGAAATCGTAAGGGCCACGGTGGAGACGGTCGCAGAAAGTGCGTCTGATGGGATCATCGCTCCATTGTTCTATTTGATCCTGGGCGGCGCTCCGCTCGCGTTGGCCTATAAGGCGGTCTCGACGTTGGATTCTCTGGTCGGGCATCGTGACGAACGGTATCGGGAATTCGGTTGGGCCTCGGCCAGACTGGATGATCTGGCCAATTGGATCCCCGCGCGCATCACGGCGGCGCTGATCGTCCTCGCGACCGCCTTGGTGTTTCGACGTCCCGGGCCGGTGATACGGAGCGCCCGTACGCTCTGGCAGGATGGGCACAAACATCCCAGTCCCAACAGCGGTCGGCCGGAGGCTTCGATGGCGGGCGCGCTCGGCATCAAGCTCGGCGGCACCAACTACTACGATGGCATTCCGCAGGCACGGCCATTTCTAGGAAACGCCGTCGAGCCGTTGACTGTTGGGCACATTGATCAGGCCAAGCAGGTGATGACGGCCGCCTACCTTCTTGGCCTCGCGGCCGCATGGGGAATCTTATGACCCTGAGGGCGATGGACAAACACGGAGGCAACGTCCACGCGGTCGCGATGGAGTTAGGGCGGCGATCGTCCTCACTTCTTGATTTCAGCGCCAGCATCAATCCGCTCGGGCCCTCGTTCAAAGTTCGTCGGATGCTGGCCCGTGAGGCAGAGTGCCTGATTAGACACTATCCTGATCCAGAATGCCGGCGTCTGAGGCGAACGCTTGCATCGCGATGGAGACTGTCTCCGCGGCATTTTGTCGTAGGAAACGGATCAATCGAGCTGATCCATCTCCTTCCTCGTGCATTGCACATCCGCTCGGCGCTGGTTGTGGGACCTACGTTTTCGGAGTACGGTGCCGCACTGAACTTGGCCGGTGCACAGGTGCGCGTTCTGTCGGCGCTGAAGCGAGACGGCTATCGACCGCCGCTCGACAAAGCCGCGAGGTGGATTCAGTCGACTGACCGGCGGGGACGATCCTCTTCTGCAGTGTTTTTGTGCAATCCGAACAGTCCGACGGGTCAGGCATGCGAATCCGGCGACTTGGCGGAGTTTGCCCATCAGGCAGAGCAATCCGGTGTCTGGTTGATCGTCGACGAAACGTTCAGCGAATACTGCGACGGCCTGTCGCTGCTTCCTATGTTGCGGCGATACCCGCGATTGATCGTATTGAGAAGTCTCACGAAGTTCTATGCGCTGCCTGGCCTCCGAATCGGATACAGTGTCTGTGCTCCCTCGATTGCGGAGACGTTACGCCGGCACCAGCCGCCATGGTCGGTCAATAGCTTTGCTCAAGTGGCGGCAGAAGCCGCGATGAATGACCGGCGATATGTCCGGCGCTCTCTGGCGTTCATGGAGGCAGAACGCGAACGCTTCTCAGCGCTCCTGTCCAGTATTCCAGGACTCAGGGTATTTCCCTCCTGCGCGAATTTTCTGCTGTTCGAGTTGCCGGATCTCCATCAAGCACCGGGCGTGGCTGCGGCGTTGAAGCGAAAAGGGATTCTGGTCCGAGACTGCTCTGGTATGCCGGGGCTCACGTCCCATTCGATCAGGGTTGCTGTTCGTACGGGACCGGAGAACGATCGGCTGGTCTCCACCCTGCGACGACTCTTGCGGGGCAGGCCGTGAGCAGTAAGAAACGCGCACGATTCGCCATCAGGCATGATGTGGTATTGAACACGTTGGTGCTCCGTCTCGACGGCATGTATCGGGTTTTATCGTCTGCACCGGGAGGGGGCGGGTTGGTGAGAGCCCGCTCCATTCTGAATCATCAAGTGGCTGCCAATCCGGTGACGACCGGAACACAAAAGGCGCAAGGGTCGAAAGCCGTGCCGGATTGGCGTGACCCGGCACGGTTTCTGGGCAAGCTGGCGGACGGGTTAGGCGCGGAACGGCCGATAGTCGGACTCATGACCGCCGTGCCGATGACACGGCTCGTGCATCGGCGAGAGACGAAGGACGGCGTGTGGATCGAATGTTTTTGCACCGTCGGAGTCACGAATGCCGTCAAGGCCGGAGAGCCGGTGCGGTGGGACCTTAAGACGCGCGGGCGCAGACGGTACGGTACGATCAATATCATTTTGGTTACGAATGCAACGCTGACGGCGTCCGCAATGGTGGGAGCCGTCCAGGTGGCTACGGAGAGCAAGACGGCCGTCCTGGTCAGGCGATGCATCCCAAGTGCATCTGGCCGTGGCACGGCGACCGGCACTGGCACGGACGCGGTCGTGGTGGCCTCCGGCGGTTCCGGTCGCCACAGGATTCAATACAGCGGTACCCACACTCGAATCGGTTCGATGATCGGGCGCCTTGTCACCCGCTGCGTCGGGGAGGGGCTGGACCGATGGCTTCGTTGGCGCCGGACATCCCTGTCTGATCCGGTTTGAGCTAGCCGGTTGTGTCACTAAGTTCAGGGCTTCTTCCTCGTTACATTCTCCGGCCCATTGCGAATCCCTCCAAGAGCGGACACATCCAAACCGTCTGCTACACTTTTCTCCATGAGGATATCGGGATCGGTTCTCGGTGATCATTTTTTGCCAGATTGGCATCATTTTGTCACAAGGTGAATAGGCTCGTGTCGAATCACCGCGATTCTCTCACTTAGAACGAATCGTAAATAATTGATAACACGTATGGTTCCCTCCGCATCTTGGAAACAAGCACAACCGCGTTCTCGTAAGCATAGTCTTTGCAAAACGGCCCCGGGTGCCAAGAATTTATCTATGGGACTGACTTTGAGAATGGCGACGACCAGGCAGAAGCGTTCAACGCGCAGAATTCTTGACTGATCCGTTGAATCAATGAACCAATCAAGGAGGGGCGGTATGGAATCGAGATGTTTCCGTGGTCGGACTATGTGCCTTCTTGCTGCAGCGGCCGTCACCCTCTGTGCCGGGTCTGCCTGGGCGGCAAACGAAGCGGAAGTTGCCGAGCACCTGATCGAGCTGGTGAAGATCGGCCGCGGAGTCGTGTCGGAGCAAATGGCGAACATCAATGATGCGTCCAAGGCGGACAAAGGATTCACCGGTGATTTTATGGCAACACAGGTCATCGATCGGTTCAAGAAGCGCACGAAGATCGACCTCAGAATTCCGAATGTCGTGCCGCAAGCCAACTTGTATCTCGCCCTTGTCGAGGCCGAAAGGGAAGTCGTCAACGAAGCCCAGCCGATCATCAACAAACAGGGGATCGCGTTCAAAGGATTCATCCCTGCCGTATTCGCTCGAAGGACCGGAGAACAGTTTTATAAGAAATCCGGAGTTCGGATGAAGCTCACCGGCATCGATTACCGGAATCCCAGCAACAAGCCGGATGATTTCGAATCGGAGGTGCTCCGGATGTTCAGCGATCCTCGTCACCCCAAGGGTCAGACTTACGTCCGCAACACCATGGTCGACGGTCGTCCGGTTCTTCGCATGATGGACCCGGAATATGCGGGAGCCACCTGCCTGAGTTGCCATGGTGTGCCGAAAGGTGAACGGGACGTGTCGGGTCATAAGAAGGAAGGGTGGAAGGAAGGGGAGTTGGCCGGGGCAATCAGCGTCGTGCTGCCGCTGAAGTAGCGGATGTCCTCGGCGAATGCGTCACATTCAGTAAACCTCATTCAATATTAAGGAGAACACAAGATGAGCAAGATCGTCGTGGTGGATGACTCGTATGCCGAACTTCAGGTCATTGAGGGATTTCTGAAGGGAGCCAATCATACCGTCGTGTCATATCCGAATTCGGAAAAGTTGGAAGAAAAGATCATCAGCGAGAAGCCGGACTTGATCGTGATGGACGTGGTGATGCCCGGCCGCAACGGATTTCAAGCCTGCCGGGACCTCAAGAACGACGACCGCACCAAGAACATTCCAATCATCCTTTGCACGTCTAAAGGTAACGAGAGCGACAAGTTTTGGGGACAGCAGCAGGGCGCCAATGCACACGTGGTAAAGCCGTTCAAAGGCGAGGAACTCCTTGCCGCGGTCAAGCGGGTGCTCGGGTAATCCGATGTCGACGTCCTCCTCGACGAGTCTGAGTCAGGGACAATCACTGACCGGAGTTCTGCCTGCCGGTTCCGCGGCTCAGTCAACCGGGTCGTCCAGCGTGCGGGCCGCGATTATTTCGCTGGGAGGAGAGATGTTTACGGTGGATCTGCAGCACGTGCGGGAGGTCTTTGTCGTGGAATCCGTGACCCCGGTTCCTGGCATGCCATCCGGTTTGGTCGGCGTCACCAACTTGCGCGGGACGGTCATCCCGTTGCTCGATCTTCGTCAGATGTTCGGGTTGGGCACCGAAGCCGCATTGCGGTATGCCGTCGTATTGAAGCATGGTGCCTGGCAAGTCGGGGTGCTGGTCGATTCAGTTCCGGAGATTCGCACTCTTTCCAAAGACCAGTTCATGCCGGCGCCGACGGACACGGGAGGAGGAGCCAATCCTTTCGTGTCGGCGGTCGTCAAGCTGGAGGATCGACTCAGAGGAGTATTGGAAACATCGGCTGTGCTCTCGCATTTCGAGAGTGCGGGATAACCGGGACACAGGGGCCCGATTCGGGCCCCAGACTCGATCGGAGAGAAGGAGGGGATTCTCATGGCAAGGTTCAGCGTGATGCAGCGGTTTGAGGACCTGAAAACACAATCGAAGCTATTGATGACGTTCGGCGTCATCGGCGTCATCATCTTGATCATGGCATCGCTGGGCGTATGGACGAACAAGAAGCTCAGTCAGCAAGCCGACGAAATTTATACTGATTACACGGTCGCGCTGATCAACTTCAACCAGCTATTGTTCAACGTCAACAAATATCACGAGACGCTCCAGGAGTTATCGAAGGCGCCGCGCGCCGCCGACTTCAAGTCCGACGTGGGGAAGCTGAATCCTTACAAGCAGCAGGTTAACAGCCTGATCGCCGCGTACGAGAACAAGCCTCTGCGGGTTTCGAGTTCCGCCCTCGACGAGGCAAAAGGGTTGAGCGATCTGAAAGAGGCGCTCGCGGCTTTCTTCTCGCAGGCCGAGGCGGGTGTCGCAGCCATCGCCGAGAGTTTCGAGTCGAAGGCCTTGACCCAGAGCCAAGCGCAACAGATGCGGGAGCTAGGTCAGTTGGCGCTCACGGTCAGCATCGCGCCTACCTATGACAACGTCACCAACCGCCATGCGGACCAAATCAAAACCATGCAGGCGATCTCCGGCGATCTCAACGACGAGGCGAAGTCTCTTGCGTGGAATGGAACGATGGTATTGGTCCTCGGTGGTCTCGTCGCCGTGGCATTGGGTCTGGGGCTCGGTTACTGGGTCGCCCACAAGCTTGCCCTCGGTCTCGGCCAAGTGGCCAGCGTGGCCCAGCTGGCCGCGAACGGCAACTACCAAGCTCGCGCAAAAATCGCATCAAAAGATGAATTGGGTCAGATGGCGGCATCGTTCAATGCCATGTTGGACCGCATTACAGCGCTCGTGACGTCGGAAGACGAGCGGAATGAGATGCAGAAACGGTTGATGAACTTCCTTGTTCTGGTGTCTGACGTCGGAAAAGGCGACCTGACCAAGCGCGGCGAGGTCACGGCGGATATGTTCGGCAACCTCGCCGACGGTTTCAACCTCATGATTGCGAGGTTCGGACAATTGCTGAAGCAAGTTCGTGAAGCGGCCGAGCGCGTCAATAAGTCCGCCGGGGCGCTCCGAGACAGCGCCGGGCAGATGGCCGGCACGGCGAAGCATCAGGCGGACGAGTCCGTGCGTACCCTTAGCGCGGTCGAACAGTTGGCCGCGCAGATGCGTCAGGTCGCAGAAACGGCGGGTGCGTCGTCAGAGTCCGCGAAGCAGGTGTTGCAGGCAACTGAACGAGGCCGAGTCGCGGTGCAGGAGACCGTGCAGGACATGCAGAGCATTCGATCCGCCGTGCAACGCATGTCGAAGCAGGTCAAGGCGCTCGGCGACCGATCACTGGAAATTTCTCAGATCGTGTCGACCATCCGAGATATCGCGAATCAGACCAACCTGCTTGCTTTGAACGCCGCCATTGAGGCGGCCGGAGCAGGCGAAGCGGGAGCACGATTCGCCGTCGTCGCCGATCAGGTGAGAAAGCTGGCTGAAAGCTCGACGCAGGCCACACGTGAAATCGCCGATCTTGTCAAAGTCATTCAGTCCGAAACACAGGACGCCGTGGTGGCGATGGAACAGGAAACCCAGGCGGTGGAAGCCGGATCTGCCTCCGCGCTTCGGACCGGTGAAGTGTTCAACGAAATTTCAGGTATCGCCCAGCGCTCCGCCGAGTTGGCCCAAACCATCGCCAGTTCAGCGGCGAGCCAAACAGCTTCGACGGATCAGGTGGGCCGGTCGATCAAGGACTTCACCGGCGGCGCGGTCGCCACTCAGAAAGCGACTGATGCGGCGCGCATGACCGTCGAAGACATGGCCAAGCTCGCCGACGGACTGACCTCTTCGGTCGCACAGTTCAAACTGGCCTAGTCGTCTGGATCCCGGAGCGCCTG
>DAOLIU010000016.1:0-40559 GCA_035328385.1 Nitrospira sp.
AGAGCGAATGAACGCCATCAGAGAAGGGCATCCCGGCACAGGCATGTTCCCGGACACGACGATGACCGATCAGGAACTTGCCGATACGCTGGCCTACCTCGCAGTCCTTCGACGTGAAGGTTCCGTGACACCCCGGTGACCCAGCCGTTTCGGCGAGTGCAGGAGAGGAGAACCACGACCATGTCGATTCACCGCCCACTGACTAGGCTGGTCCTGTCACTGTGCTTCATGGCGACGGCCATCATATTGCCAGACAATGTCTTGCAGGCGAGCGACGGCACTCGAGAGGGCAGCAGACAACGCGGGCCCGTTCCAGCGTCTCCCCCTGGAGACACCGCGCGAGGGAAGGAGTTATACAATGCCAGTTGCGTGGTCTGTCACGGGAATGGCGCAACCGGGCACATTGGTCCTCGATTGGCAGGCAATGCGATTCTCGCCAACGACCAGGCCTTCCGGAAAACCGTCCATGAGGGGCGGCATATGATGCCGCCGTTGAAAGACGCCCTCACCGAGGAGCAGATCGCCGACATCCTGGCCTGGCTCAGGAGCCTCCCTTAGGCCAACTGCCACACAATCGGTCAGGTCCCGCTCGGAGTCCTCAGCGGCGGGGCCGTCTCCACGGTACGCGGGACGCCTCAACGAACCACCAACACGGATCCCGCCGCTCGATGCAGGATCGCGTGCGAAACGCTGCCCATGAGCAGCCGATTGACGCCGCGTCGACCGTGGGAAGCGACCACGAGCAGGTCTCGGTCTTGCGCTTCCGCGGCGACGGTCTGGGCCACCTCGCCGGTCGCGACCCTAGTGCTGACCGACGTCCTGACTGTGCCGTGACTCGACAGGAGCGCGGCCCCCACGGTTTTCACCACATCCTCCGCACCGGTCTTCTCCGCGGCCGCCCAATCCTGAAAGACCCCCGTGTCGTAGGGATCTATCGGACGGATTGGTTCCACGACATTCAACACGCAGACCTCGACCGGATGCGTGAACGGATGAGCCCGCAACCATTGCACGATACGATCGCCGTCCTCCTGCCCTTCCACCGCCACCAGAACCCGCTGCACAGGCTTTGCGCCGCCCTTCACGATCAAGGTAGCCCGGTCGGCCTGCGTAACGACATGATGAGACACGCTCCCCAAAAAGACTTCTGCCAATCTCGAGCGGCCCCGCGCGCCGACCACAACCAGGTCGTCCTGCATCGTGGTCGCCGATCTGCGAATAAGCTCGGCCGGATGGCCCACCTCATTGATTTTCTTGACCGCCTTGAGTTCGGGCGGCAGCAGGTCGGCGGCGCGATCCAGGAGCTGGCGTCCTGCATCCGTCACGGCTCGGACAAAGTCTTCATACCCCGGGACGCTCGCCGCCTGGGTCAGAACCGGATACTCGAAGATACCCAGATCAATCCCATGTACAAGCGCGACGTCCGTGGGGCGATAGAGCTCAAACACCTGCCGGACCGCTGCAAACGCCTCCTCCGACCAATCGACACCGATGACGACTTTCATATGACCATCCCTCCGGCTGTCTTGTGAACCGCGTTGCGCCCGCTGCCGACCTGTGAAGAATCTGCATAGTATATGCCGACCGACAAAGCGGCAGGTCCGCCGCCGAGAAACGTCGTCCCGTGGTGATGCCGCCGAAGGCATTCGGGATTCTCGGGCGAGTCGAGTTGCAGCGATGAAAGCGTCGAGAAAGGATGAAGCGGAGACGGCAACCGCCTTGTTTGCGTCTGGCGGACTGACGAGCCCAGTTGTCGAAATGAACGGCTCGAAGCCGGGTCGACACGTTGTATCAGAAACGGGAAAGAGAAAACGTTCTAGGCGCGAGGAACAGGAACAGCCGCCTGGTTCCCATCGCCAAGACGAACCGGGGCGCTTCCGATTGCTTGGTCCTGCTGGCGTGGACGACAATAGTGGAACATGGCATAAACGATGGTCCTGAACAGCATATCGGCCGCATCCTGTTTACGCACGAACGCCACGGCGCCGGCGGCAATCATTGAATTGTAGATGTGGGGAGTATAGTCCGCTGACAGGCCTAGAATGACCACGTGCGGCATCGATTGTTTAAGGCGACGGGTTGTTTCCACCCCGTTGGGAGAGAACAGGTTCACATCCATCAATACCAGATCGACCTTGTGAAGGAGCGCCTGGTCGATGGCGCTCTCGCCGTCCGGGGCCTCCGCGACCACTTCGATCAGATCCCCGTAAGGTTCCAGAATGATCCGCATCATCTCGCGAATCGCCGCATGTCCGTCCACGATCAACGCTCGCCAGCGAAGGCCCGGCTGCGTCTTCAAGGGTTTCGCGGCCGCGGATTCGCAACCCTGCAACCGATCCGATGACACCCCTTCCTTGTCGCGCATCGATATGTACATGGGATCCCTCCTGGTCACGCAGGTCAACGCTGATCACGCTGGATACGGGTGTTATACGCATAGCGCGTCGAACAGGATGGAATAACTAGGAAATACCCTAGCGAAGCTCCGTGCCGGACGCGATCACCCGGTCACACGGTTTCGTTGCGAGACCCGACCCGTGGCACCGGTTCCCCGGAGAGGTCTGCGTGGATGTAGCCTTTAGCGACAGAGCCGATGTCGACGGCAAGTCGGGTCGGATCCGCCGGCCGCGAGCCCGCTGGGGCGTCTAACATACCGGTTCCTCAAGTCAATTTTCGCGTTGTTCTCTGAAGTTAGGCTGAGCTTTCAGCAATGAAATGGACTTTCCTGTCCCATAAGCACGGCATTGCGGTTGCACCGCTCGAAGCGGGTAGGACTCGCAGCAAGCGCGCGACTAGTGGCCGGACTCGTGAGCAGCGCTCGCCGGGGACCGTGAGGGTTATCACATACTTTAACCCGAGGAGGCCACTATGAGAGGGTCGGTCAAATCTTGTGCGGGTGTGGGTTCCGATGACGGCTGGAGTCTTGGCACTGGTCGGAATGAGCCTTGGCAGCCCGTCCGCCGTGCGTGCTGACGACGAAATGAAGTGGAGATCTCGATCACGGACCGGGGATACGACGTCAAGGGCCACTCGTCGCCCGGCTCGTTGACGAGAATCATCGTGCGCAACCACGGTTCAAACGAGTCGCCGGCCCGCCAGTCGGGAAGCCTCAGCCATCGGAATGACCGGCAATGAAACACATCGTCGTCGTTCAAGGTCATCCGGATGCGCAGGCACGTCATTTCGGTCATGCGCTCGCTGACGAGTACGTCAAGGGGTGCGAGGACGGCGGGCATGCGGTGAGGCGTATAGAAGTCGCCCGATTGTCCTTTCCCCTGTTGCGAACGAAAGAGGACTTCGAGAAAGAGGCGCCTCCCGGCGCGATTGCGGAGGCTCAGGACATCATCAGAGGGGCGGACCATCTCGTGATCATCTACCCGCTCTGGCTTGGCTCCATGCCCGCACTTTTGAAGGCGTTTTTTGAACAGGTCTTCCGCCCCGGCTTCGCATTCGAGTATCGGAACTCCGGAGGTCCGGCGAAGAAACTTCTCACCGGTAAGTCGGCAAGAATTATCGTGACGATGGGCATGCCGGCTTTGGTCTATCGATGGATCTTCTTCGCACACAGCGTAAAAAGTCTGCGCCGCAACATCCTCGGATTCTGCGGAATCCGCCCGATCAAGTCCACGCTCATCGGGAGCATCGAGGGGATGAACGAGAAGCAGCGGATGGGATGGTTGGACGAGATGCGGAAGTTAGGGGAGGAAGGGAGATAAGGAGGAGGGAAGAAGAACGAGCTGGAGGGCTGAACTATGATGACTTGTCCTTTCGGTCGTCCGGTACCGAGCGGTCACGCAAGCGCGCGACAAGTTCTTCATATGAGCCGGTCCGCAAGATCTTCTCGAACTGACTTCTGTAATTCTTCACAAGACTGATGCCGTCCGCGATGATGTCGTAGGCGTACCACTTGCCTTCCTTATTGATCAGACGATAATCCATGGGATATTCGGTTTTGCTTGATATGAGCTTGGTGCGCACTTCGGCATACTGACCTTCCAGACGCTCACCAAGGTACAGGACCTTTTCTCCTGAGTAGTCCTGGATTCTTCCTGCATAGCGATCTGACAGAAACTGTTTGAAGAGGTTGACGAACTCGGTCCGTTCCTGCTCACTCAACCGGTTCCACTGAGAGGTCAGGGTGCGTTTCGACATCTCCCTATAATCGAAGCGTTTGGAAATCGTCTCCTCCAGCAGCCGGCGCCGTGAAGCCTGTTGCGCCTCCCCCTTCAAACCCGGATCGTCCAAGATCTGAAGGATTTTCGTCACGGTCCCTTGTACGGTTTCCGTCGGAGATTCGGCCTTTTCTTGTGCGGCGACCGAGCAAACAGCCTGCAGCGCCAGCAGGCTGAAGACGACGGCGATACGCTTCATCACCCGATTCCAGGAAGACCGGTATTCCCCGGCAGAAAGAAGACGATCCATATCGAAATTCTAAAAGAGAATACCGGAATTGGATACACGAGAATTCACTAGTTCGGAGGCGGGGTGGGATAGTGGACAGATTCATCAACCAAATCGACAAGTTGAGACCTTCGCCCAGATGGACACCCCACGGAATCTTCTTACTGCATCGGGACCCTCCCGGCTCAACTTTGCAGCTTCGTCGGCTCCCTGTGGAACTCCGCCACCTGCGGATGGACCAGATCGGCGAAATCCCGATACCGCAGCCTGATCGCTCCGACGTGAGTGCCGGCGTCGAAGAAAATCTCCGCGTCCCTCGTCAGCAGCTCGTCGACATAGACGGGCAGACCGTAGAGATTGCCGAAAGGCGGCATCGAGCCGATTTCGCAGTCGGGAAAAAGATCGGCCAGCTCCTCCTCCGTGGCGAGCCGCACGTGAGGAACGGCCAGAATGTCCGCCAGCTGTTTGAAGTCCACCCGCCATGTGGAGGGAAGGACCAGCATCACGAACCGTTCGCCCGCCTTCACGACGACGACCTTCGCGAACAGGTTTCCCGAGACGTGAAGGCTCCCCGCCGCTTCTTGTGCGGTATAGGCGACTGAATGGGTGACGATCTGATAGGGGATCTTATGGCCGTCCAAATAGTTTTGCAGTCGCTTATGGATGATCATGGCATCCTCCTTGGCAGGCTACCGAACAAGTCCGCGTGTTCATCCGACCGCCCCGCTGCCAGATTGTTGGCAATACTCTCTTGCTCCATGCCCCAAAGGCTCGCAAGCGGAGTGCCACCGGCCTGAGCAAATCGATGGAAACAAATCGCGGGAAATAGGGGTGATAGCAGCCCGACGCTCCTGGCCCATAGAGGGAGGGAATGGAGCACCGTGGCGTAATGGAACAACGGGGCCTAGCCTGTCTGCCCTGATTTGCTACTCATCTGTTTCCAGACATGTGGGAGAACCGTTCGCGGCCGTGCGGCGAGGTCAGATCTTGATGGGGACCGACCGGCACGATGCGCGTCGGATTGATGTCGTCATGGGTGATGTAGTAGTGCCGCTTGATGTGATCGAAATTGACGGTTTCGGCAATCCCGTCGGTCTGATACAGATCTTTGAGGTACGCGAACAGATTGGGGTAGTCGACGATGCGCCTGATGTTGCACTTGAAGTGGCCGTGGTACACGGCATCGAAGCGGATGAGCGTCACGAACAAGCGGAGATCGGTCTCGACCAAGGTTTCTCCGAAGAGGTAGCGCCCGGTTTTCAGGCGGGCGTCCAGCCGGTCCAACGCGTCGAACAGGCGATGCACGGCCTTCTCATAGGCCCGCTGGGATGTGGCGAACCCCGCGCGATAGACGCCGTCGTTCACGTTCTCATAGATGAAGTCGTTCAGCTCGTCGATGTCCTTGTGAAGCCGCTCGGGATAAAGATCGATCCGGCTCTCCGTGAACCGATCGAAGGCCCGATTGAACATCCGCATCAGATCGTCGTCCGAATTGCTCACGATCCGTTTGGTGACCGAGTCCCAGAGCACCGGCACGGTGACCCGTCCCCGGTAGGAAGGATCCGTCGCCCTGTACGCTTCGCTCAAGAAGTGAAATCCATTGAGGGTATCGGGCGAATGGCCCGGTCCGTCGCGAAAGGCCCATCCGCGCTCGTCCCGGATCGGATCCACCACCGTCATGCCTATCACGGACTCCAGCTTCTTGAGCCGACGCACGATCATCGTGCGATGGGCCCAGGGACAGGCCCATGACACGTAGAGATGATAGCGGCCGGCTTCGGCTGGATATCCGGAACTTCCGTCGGCCGTGACCCAATGGCGAAAGGCGTCCTGCTGCCGCTTGAATTCTCCCTCAGTGGTTTGCTCTTCAGGAAATTGTGCGTCCGCGGCCATAGCCTGCTTCCTTTCTATGGGGCGAGTATCGCATATTCCACCGTCGTTTCGCCTTGGTGTGCCATCCCGGGCCTGTCGCATTTCACCACGGTTCGGGTTGTAGAACGTAGCAAAAAGCACCGGTAAAGAGGTGACTCTGCCCAATAGTGCCGACTTCGCGAGGCACGTACCGTGCTGGGTTTGTCGGGGGAACCCTGGGGGTCTCTGAAGGCCGGGAGGCTGATGAGGGCCGTTGAAACACGCTGCGCGAAGAGGGACCTCGGAAAACCGGGGTGTCGGTATCTGCCGACGCTGGGCGTCGCTTCGTGCGCGCTATTCGTCTGGATCGCCGGCTGCGGCAACAATTCCGGCGACGGCACTTCGAACGGACCATCGGTCTCGCAGCCGCCCGCCGGCGTCGTTCGCTTGACCAAGCAGGAACTCGGTCGAACGGCCTTTCAGGTCGTCCCGGTCTCTCGCGGCGCGGTGCGTGTCTCGCGGGAATTTCCCGCGACCATCCAAGCCAACGAAAACGAACTGGCCGAGGTGACCACGCTCATACGCGGCCGCGTGATGAACGTACAGGTGGACGTGGGAGCCGACGTCAAGAAGGGCGATCTGTTGGCGCTCCTGCACAGCACCGAGCTCGGACTGGCGGAGGGCGCCTATCTGAAGGCCGCCGCCCGCTTGTATGAAGCGGACCTGGCGTATCGGCGGGCGAAGGAACTGTACGAAGCGCGGGCGGTAAGCGTGGCGGAGTTGCAGCGGCGCGAAGCGGAGATGAGAACGGTCCGGGCGGACGCGCGCGAAACCAAGAACCGCCTGGAGCTGCTCGGCGTGCCGCCGCAAGAGATCGAGCGCCTCGACCGCGAAAACACGATCAGGGCGGACGTGCCGCTGCGCGCGCCGTTCGACGGCCGGGTGATCATGCGCAACATTACCAGGGGCGAAGTCGTCGAAATCAACCAGAAGTTTTTCACCGTCGCCAATCTTTCCGACATCTGGGTGATCGCCGCCGTCCCGGAAAAGGACGTGGAATACATTCAGAAGGGGCAGAACGTGGAGATCATCGCCGCCGCCTATCCCCACGCGGTGTTCGGCGGAACCGTCACCTACGTCGGCGACGTGCTCGATCCGGCCACGCGCACGCTGCGGGCTAGGATCACCGCGCCGAATCCGGAAAAGCGCTTGAAGCCCGAGATGTTCGCGCTCGTTCGGGTCTATGCGGCTCCGAACCCCGACATGCTGACGGTTCCGCTGCCGGCCGTCCAGAACGGGCCGTCGGGCAAGATCGTGTTCGTCCAGAAGACGCCGACTGAGTTCGAGGCAAGGGACGTGAAGCTCGGTCCGGAGTACGGCGACGTGGTCGCCGTCCTCGCCGGTCTGCAGGCCGACGAGCCGGTCGTGACGCATGGCTCGTTCGTGCTCAAGTCGGAGATGGAACAGCATAAGATCGAACCGGCCCCATGATCGCGTCCGTCCTCGAATTTTCCCTGCGTCAGCGGAGTCTGGTGCTCGGGCTCGCCTGTTTCCTTTCAGTGGCCGGAATCGTCGCGTTCCGGTCCATCCCGATCGACGCCTATCCGGACGTCACCAACATCCAGGTCCAGGTCCTGACCGAAGCGCCGGGCCTGTCCCCCGTCGAAGTTGAACGGTTCGTCACCTATCCGTTGGAGCTGCAGATGACCGGCCTGCCGGGTCTCGCCGAGATCCGGTCTCTCTCCAAGTTTGCCCTCTCCCAGCTCACCGTGGTGTTCGAGGATGATGTCGATATTTATTTCGCCCGCCAACTGGTCTTGGAGCGGTTGATGGCGGCAAGGGACCGTCTGCCGAGCGGCATCGATCCGGTGATGGCGCCGGTGAGCACGGGATTGGGAGAGATCTATCAATATTATCTCGAAGGACCCCACGCGAAGGAGAAGGACCGGACCGTCGTGGAGGCGGAGCTGACGGAACAGCGGACGCTCCAGGATTGGGTATTGCGTCCGCTGTTCAAGAGCGTTCCCGGCGTGATCGACGTCAACGGGTTGGGGGGGTTCGTCAAGCAGTATCAGGTCTTCGTGGATCCCGCGAAGCTCAGAAAATATGATTTGACGCTCCACGAAGTGTTCGAGGCGGTGCAGAAAAACAACGCCAACGCGGGCGGCAACGTCCTCGAACGGCATGCGGAGCGGTCCATCGTCCGGGGCGTGGGCCTGATCAGGACGGTGCAGGACATCCACTCCATCATCGTCAAAGAGTCGGGCGGCACGCCGGTCTTCGTGAGCGACGTGGCCGAGGTTCGCATCGGCCATGCCGTCAGGCATGGAGCCGCGGTGCTCAACGGCGAGCGCGAGGTGGTCACCGGAACAATTCTCATGCTGCGCGGCGGCAATGCCCGCCAGGTGGTCCAGGCAGTAGCCGAGAAAGTGGAGGACCTGCCTCGCCGTCATCTGCTGCCCCCCGGCACCAGCATCGTGCCCTTCTACGACCGCATCGAGCTGGTCACCGCAGCGGTCAACACGGTGCGGGACGCGCTGATAGAGGGCGTGCTGCTGGTGACTCTGGTCTTCTTTCTCTTTCTGGGACATGTGAGAAGCGCGATCATCGTCACCGTCACGCTCATCGTGACGCCCTTGGTGACGTTCGTCGTGATGCAGCGATTCGGACTCTCGGCGAATTTGATGACGCTCGGCGGGCTGGCGATCGCCATCGGGGAGATCGCCGACGGCTCCCTGGTCGTCGTCGAAAACGTCTACCGCCATCTCGCCAATCATGACGGAGAAGACGGGCGCAGGAGGGTGGACGTCATCCTGCAGGCGACCAAAGAGGTGGGGCGGCCGATTTTGTTCGGCATTCTGATCATCAGCGTCGTGTTCCTGCCGCTCATGACCCTCCAGGGCATGGAAGGCAAGATGTTCGCCCCGCTCGCCCACACGCTCGTGATCGCGCTCCTGGCGTCGGTGGTCGTGACGCTCACGCTGTCGCCGGTGCTCGCCTCCCTCGTGCTGCGCGGCGACCGGCCGCAGGAAACCCGATTGACCCGCTGGATGAAGCGGCGCTACCGGCCTGTTCTGTACTGGACGCTCAGCCATCGCGGGCCGGTCTTGGCCGGCTCGGTCCTCCTGGTCCTGTTTTGCCTGGCCATCGTCCCCTACGTCGGGCGAGAGTTCATCCCGATTCTCGAGGAAGGAGCCTTGACCCCGCAGATCGTCCGTCTGCCGAGCGTGTCTCTCTCGGAATCCATCGAAATGGAGAAGCAGGTCCATAAGGCGATGTTGGAATTTCCGGAGGTTCGCACGGCCGTGAGCAAGATCGGGCGGCCCGATATCGCGGTCGGGCCCGAAGAACCGAACGAGAGCGATCCCATCATATCTCTGCACGACCGCCGCGTCTGGACCGCGGCGAAATCGCAATCTCAGCTGACCGACGCCATTCGCGGGAAACTGGCGGAGATTCCGGGAATTTCGGTCCTCATGAGCCAGCCCATCCAGGAACGGGTTGACGAGTTGATCTCCGGCATCCGGACGGAATGCGCGATCAAGCTGTTCGGCCCGGATCTGGACGTCCTGCGCGACAAAGCGGAAGAGATGGCCGCGGTCATGCAGACCATTCGCGGTGTGAAGGACGTCAAGGTCGAGCAAATCGCCGGGCAGCCCTACCTGACGATCGACATCGACAGGCAGAAAATCGCCCGGTTCGGCATCAACGTGGCGGACGTGCAGGAGCTCATCGTCACGGCCATCGGCGGAAAGCCGGCCACGCACGTGTATGAGGGCGACCGGCGCTTTCAACTGGTTCTCCGTTTTCCCGAACAGGCTCGAAACAGCGTGGAGACCATCAGGGAGATCCGCGTGAAGGCGATATCGGGCGCGCTGATCCCGATGCAGGATCTGGCCACCATCGAGATGCGTGAAGGTCCGCTCCGTATCAGCCGCCAGGAAGTCCAGCGCAGGATCTACATCGGCTTCAACGTGGTGGGCCGCGACATCGGCGGGGTCGTGGACGAGGGGCAAAAGCGGCTCGCGGAGGCGGTGCGGCTGCCGGAGGGTTACACCGTGACCTGGGGGGGAGCGTTCGAAAACATGGACCGCGCGAACGCGAGACTCCTGATCGTGGTTCCCGTGACGCTCGGACTCGTGTTCTTCCTGCTTTTCTGGGCGTTTCACTCGCTCCGGTACGCCCTGTTGATCATCCTCAACCTGCCCTTTGCATTGATCGGAGGGATCGTGTCACTCTGGCTGAGCGGCCAATACTTGAGCGTGCCTGCCTCCATCGGTTTCATCGAGCTGTTCGGACTCTCGGTCGGAAACGGTATCGTCCTGGTCTCCTACATCAATCTCCTGCGTCAAGAGGGCGCGCCGACGGAGGAAGCCATCGTGACCGGCTGCACCCTCCGGCTTCGGCCGGTCGTCATGACGATGATGACCACCCTGCTCGGCCTGTTGCCGCTGGCCTTGGCGCAAGGCATCGGCGCGGAAGTCCAGCGGCCGCTGGCGACCGTCGTGATCGGCGGCCTGTTTACCTCCACGCTTCTCACGCTGGTCGTGTTGCCGGCGCTGTATCACCGGTTCGCAGGCGAGCGGATGCCGACGGAACAGGCGCCGCGATGGGTATGAGCGGCGCCGTGATCGTGTGCGACGGGGCTGACTCCCGCACAATCGGAGGACGAATCGCCGAAGCCACGATCGTGACCTACGCAGTCGGACTCTGGTTGCCGTTTCCAAGCCATGGCTGAGCCGGAACACTCCACGCCGCCCACTGAACGGTGGCATGCCCGTTCCGTTGAGGAATTGGCGGCCAAGCTGCAAACTGACCTCGACGCCGGCCTCGGCACCGACGAGGCGCAGCGGAGGCGGGCCAGATCCGGATGGAACGAACTCCCGGATGCGCCGCCGGTTTCCTGGCTGACGCTGTTCCGTTCCCAGTTCACCAGCGTCATCATCTGGATCCTGATCGCCGGCGCAGTGGTGTCCGGGATCCTGGAAGACTGGTTGGACGCAGCGGCCATAATCGCCATCGTCGCGCTGAACGGCCTCCTCGGTTTCACGCAGGAGTTCAGGGCGGAACGGTCGCTCGCGGCGCTGCGCAAATTGTCGATCACCACCACGCGCGCCGTGCGGGACGGCGCGCCGCAATCCATCCCCGCCCGGGATCTGGTCCCGGGTGATGTGGTTCTGCTCGAGGCGGGCGACCGGATTCCCGCCGACGCGCGGCTGATCTCCGTCGCCAATTTCCAGACACAGGAGGCCTCGCTGACCGGAGAATCCACGCCGGTTCAGAAGGACGATCGGCGGATCGGCGGATCTGATGTGCCGGTCGCGGATCGCGCGAATATGGTGTTCATGGGCACCACCGCCGTGGCAGGAAAGGCGCGGGGCCTCGTCGTAGCCATCGGCCCGGAAACAGAACTGGGCCGAATCTCTTCGATGATCCAAGCGGCGGAAGCCGCCCAACGGGCCGACACGCCGCTGCAGCGGAGGCTGGAGCAGTTCGGCTACACCCTGCTCTGGCTGGCGTTCGCGGTCGTGACGGTCGTCTTCGTCCTCGGTTACCTGCGAGGCGAGCCGCCGGTCGAGATGTTCCTCACTTCTGTCAGTCTCGCCGTGGCCGCGGTGCCGGAAGGACTTCCCGCCGTCGTCACCATCACGCTGGCGCTGGGTGTCACGCGCATGGTGAAACGGCACGCCCTGATCCGGAAGCTGCAGGCCGTCGAAACGCTCGGTTCATCCACGGTCATCTGCACGGACAAGACCGGCACTCTCACCAAGAATGAGATGACCGTGACACGGCTGGTCATGGACGGCCGACTCTTCGAGGTGACGGGAGAAGGGTACGAACCTATTGGAACAATACAGGAGGAGAATTCTGAGTTGTCCGCGGAAACAGGTCCCGGCTCCGCCGACCCGGAATCCAGAACCCAGAACTCAAAACTTCTCCGCCGCGCTCCCGGCCTGCGGGAGCTTCTGACTGCCGGCATCCTCTGCAACGGAGCCGCATTGGCGAAGAGGGACGGAACCTGGAGAATCATCGGTGATCCGACTGAAGGCGCACTGCTGGTCGTGGCCGCCAAGGCGGGGTTGGCGAAAGACGATCTGGAGCGCGCGGCCTCCTTCGACGCCGAGATACCCTTCGATGCGGAACGGAAGATGATGAGCGTGATCCGGCGGACGGAACACGGCCGAATCCTGTTCGCAAAGGGAGCGCCGGATGTCCTGTTGGCCCGCTGCACCGCGCGCATGACGCTCCGCGGCTCCGTTGAACCGATGGAAGGGGACGGCTGCCGCGCCGTTCTCGACGCCAACGCCCGGCTCGCCCACGAGGCGCTGCGCCTCCTGGCCGCGGCCTACAAGCCCCTCGGCAGCGTCGACGCCGGCCGGCCGGACGGGATCGAGCGCGAACTCATCTTCCTCGGCCTCTTTGCCATGAAAGACCCCCTGCGGCCCGAAGCGGCGGAGGCGGTACGGCGGTGCGGCGAGGCCGGCATTACGACGGTGATGATCACCGGCGACCATAAGGAGACCGCGTCGGCGATCGCCAGAGAACTGGGCTTGGCGGATGCGGAGGACCGGGCGCTGTCCGGTACGGAGCTGGACGCGCTCAGCGACGAGGAGCTGTCCGGACGCGTGGAGCGGCTGTCGGTATACGCCCGCGTGTCCGCGGAGCACAAATTACGCATCATCAAAGCCTGGAAAAGCAGGGGTGCGGTCGTCGCCATGACCGGCGACGGCGTAAACGACGCGCCGGCCATCAAGGCCGCCGACATCGGCGTCGCGATGGGGATGGCCGGCACGGACGTCGCCAAGGAAGCCGCCGACATGGTGGTCACCGACGATAACTTCGCATCCATTGCCGCCGCCGTGGAGGAGGGCCGCGGCGTCTTCGACAACATCCGGAAGGCCGTTCATTTCCTCCTCTCGTGCAACATGAGCGAGATCCTGGTGATGCTGTTCGCGGCGCTGCTCGGCCTGCCGCTTCCATTGCTGCCGATCCAGATCCTGTGGATGAATCTCGTCACGGACGGCTTCCCGGCTTTGGCTTTGGCGGTGGATCCGAAGGCGCCGGACCTCATGCGCCAGCCGCCGCGCAAGCCGGAGGCGCGTTTGCTGGACAGCGAACGGCTGGCCGCCGTCACCGGCGAGGGATTGCTGCTGGCCATCGTTGCCTTGAGCGCCTTCGCGTACAGTTTGTTCGTCCGGCGCCAACCGCTTGAACAGGCGCGGACCGTCGCATTTACCGTCATGGTCGGCGCCCAATTGGTGCATACGTTCAACTGCCGGAGCTATCGTTGGTCGCTCTTCCAAATAGGCGTGGCCACGAACCGCTCCCTCATTTGGGCCTTTCTCGTTTCCTTGGCCGCACAGGTCGCTATTCTTACCGTTCCGGCCGCGCAGCCCATCTTCAAGGTCGTGCCGTTGCCGTTCGAAGACTGGGAATTGGTGGCGGCCATGGCCTTCTTGCCCCTGGCCGCGGTGGAAGCGATCAAGTTCGCCCGGCGGCGTCATTCCTTCGGCCTGCGTTAGAAACCTACGCGTCGCATCTGTTTCACTCCCGTCGGCCCGCGCCGCTCGAGGATCGGTAGAATCGCCGCTTCATGAACTCCACCGCGAGGACGTAGGCAGCCAGTATCACCGCCAACAGCAGCAGAAACGACGGAGGCATCGGAGTGAGACCCAGCGATGCGGCGAACGGAAGGAACGGGAGCAATAACGTCACCGCCGCGACGGCGGCGGTTGCCCAGGCGAGCGCCGGACTTGGTCGGCTGGCAACGAACGGGCGGCGGGTCCGGATCACCAACACGATCGCCGAAGCGGAAATCACGGATTCGATGAACCAGCCCGTGCGGAATTGGTCCGTCGAAGCCTCCATAATCAGAAGCAGCCCGCCGAACGTCAGATAGTCAAAGATCGAACTGACGAACCCGAACGTCAGCATGAACTTCCGTATGAATCCGATGTCCCAGCGCCTGGGCTGCTCGACCAATTCCTCATCGACACGATCGGTGGCGATGGTCATCTCGGGAATGTCCGTCAGCAGGTTCGTCAACAAGATCTGCTTCGGCAAGAGGGGAAGGAACGGCAGAAACAGCGAGGCGCCGGCCATGCTGAACATGTTGCCGAAATTTGCGCTCGTTGCCATGAAGACATATTTGAGGGTATTGGCAAAGGTCGTCCGGCCTTCGCGGACCCCCTGGACCAGGACGGCCAGGTTCTTTTCCATCAGCACGATGTCCGCCGCGTCCTTGGTCACGTCCACGGCGCCATCCACCGAGATCCCCACGTCCGCCGCGTGGATCGCAGGCGCGTCGTTGATGCCGTCACCCAGATAACCCACGACGTTCCCGGTCCATTTGAGAGCGCGAATGATACGGTCCTTTTGATTGGGTTCCACTTCCGCAAACACGTCAACGGCGTTGACCCGCTGCAGGAGCGCCTCATCGGTCATCTCACGGAGTTCCGGACCCGCCAGTATCCGTTGAGGGTCCAGCCCGACCTGCGCGCTGACATGAGCCGCGACGAGACGGTGATCGCCCGTGACGATTTTCAGTGCGACGCCGAGCTTGCGCAAACTCCGAACGGTTTCTTCGATCTCCGGCTTGATTCGATCCTCGAAAACGATCAACCCCAGGAACGTCATCTCCACTTCCTCGTTCTTGTCGATGCGTTCCGTTCGGCCCATGTCCCGATAGGCGAGGCCGAGCGTTCTGAATCCTTTCCCGTTCAAGCCTCGATATTGCGACCGAATGCGACCCACGTATGGGGCGATCGGCGCCGTGGCCTCATCGGCCGTTTCTGCCCCGGTGCAGACGGCAAGCACCTGTTCGACCGCGCCCTTGGTCACCAGGAGGTGAGTGGCCGGGGTCTCAGCCAGGATCGACAGGCGTTTGCGCAGGAAATCGTACGGCACTTCGTCCAACTTCCGGTGTCCCGCAAGATCGCAGACGCATTGCGTTCGAAGCGCCTCGTCCAACGGGTTGACGAACCCGGTTTCATAGGCGGCGTTGAGCGCCGCGTGAAAGAGCACCCGCTCGCTCGGACGTCCTTCCACGTCCAGGGCCGCGTGCAGCCGCATCGTGCCTTCCGTCAATGTGCCGGTCTTGTCGGAGCAGAGGACGTTCATGCTGCCGAAGTTCTCGATCGCGGCCAGCCGCTTGACGATCACCTTTTCCCGGGCCATGCGCTTGGCGCCGTGCGACAGGTTCACGCTGATGATGGCCGGCAGGAGTTGCGGCGTCAGCCCTACGGCGAGAGCCATCGAAAACAGGAACGAGTCCAGTACGGGCCGCCGGAGATACACGTTGACGGCGAAAATGGCCAGCACCAGCAGCAGCGTGACTTCGAGAAGCAGATACCCGAACCGTCGGACCCCTCGTTCAAATTCGGTTTCGGGCGGCCGAAGCATCAGATGGCGGGCGAGGCGGCCGAACTCCGTGTCCCGACCGATGCGAACGATCACGGCCGTCGCATGCCCGCTGACGACATGGGTTCCCATGAAGAGACAATTGGATCGGCTGGCCAGCGGAGCGGCGGGGGAAGCCACTCCGGCCGCTTTTTCGACGGGATAGCTCTCGCCGGTCAACATGGCCTCGTCCACGAAGAGATCCTTTGATTCGAGCACGCGGGCGTCACCCGGGATGCTGGAGCCGGCCGTGAGGTCGATCACGTCGCCGGGAACGACTGTTTCGAGCGGCACGTCGGCGAGTCGTCCATCGCGCCGGACTCGGGCCTTGACGTGGACCAGATCCAGCAGCGCGCCGACCGCCTTGGCGGCCCCGTACTCCTGCCAGAACCCCAATAAGGCGCTCACCAGAATGATGCCGAGGATAATCATGGCGTCCGTCCGGTCCGCCAGGAAGAAGGCCACGGCAGCGGCGAACAGGAGGAGAAGGACGATCGGACTCCGGAATTGCGAGAGCAGCAACGAGAGCGACCGGATGTGCCGCTGGGACGTCAGTCTCGACGAAGCGTACCGTATCAGCCGCTCGCGGGCCTCCTCGGTCCGCAGCCCTTCCGGCCTGGTCTGCAGACCGTCGAGAAGCTCGGTGGAGGGCATGTTCCAAAGCGAAGGGGCGTCCATTATGGCTCTATGGCTCGCTCGGAGGCCTGGTTGACCGTGCCGATCGCAGCCTTGCCGCCACCATCTTGCGGCCTTCCTCGGCGACCAGCAGGTGGACTAACCTAAGCGCGCAGTCCGGCGCCCCTAGAAGGATACGCCCGTTTTTCGACACATTCACCGGGTATGCCGACCGCCGGGTCCGTTTACGGGAGGTTCGGCGGGCCTCCCTTCCGCCTCATGCCGCGTTTTGCAGCAGGCCGCGCGCATCCCACTGTGGTGATTCGCATCAGTCTTGAATACGACCGCATGGCTTGAGGATAATCCTCCGGCCCGGGCTCGCCTTCCGAGCCTGTGCCCCTCGGTCATCATGGCATCCATATTGATGTGCTCGAGGGCGAATGAGAGGAACACGGAGGCTGGATTATGGCGACGCGTGGCACGGTGGTCTTGTGGGGGATTCTTCTGGGAACTTCGCTGGTCCTCGCCGAAGGAACTCCTGTCGCCAAGATCGCGCCGTCCGGCGACTATCTTGAGTTCGAGCAGGACGGTCGCCCGGGACCCGAACGCCTCCCCCTGCACCGTACCGGCGGCGTCCGGTATTTCAGCGCCGGCATTGGAGTGGAGGAACGGTCCGCCTGGTATCCTGCATTTTCTTTGAAACTGGTTTTCACGGCGGGAGGGAAACCTTTTCTTTCCGGCGTCGCGGTCACGATCGCCCCGGCGCGCGGAGGCAAGCCGATCGTCATCCCGAGAGAACAGGTGGAAGGCCCCTGGCTGTTCGTCGACCTGGCCCCGGGGCTCTACGACGTGACCGCGAGCTACGGCAACGATCGGCAACGGTTCAAGAGCGTGAAAGTCGAGTCCGGCAAGCAGCGGGTGATTCACCTGCGCTGGTCCCACGATCACGGGATCAGCATCCACACCCCGGAAGAGTGAACCGTCACAACCTTGCACAACCTTGAACGAGAAGGAGCGGGCAGATGAGAAAACGGACCAAGGCGGGGCGGGCGGCATCGAATGATTTTCAGTCCTTGACGGTACGACAGGTGATGGCAAAGCGGCCGCAATCCGTGCGCCTCGGCACCAGGGCGAACGCCATTGCCGCGCTGATGGCCGAAGGCTGCGGCGCCGTCCCCGTCGTGGACGGGGCGAAGAAGTTGGTCGGCATCGTCAGCGAGCACGACCTCTTGGCGGCCATCGACGGCGGCCATCCCCTGAAAGCCGTCACCGCCGGCGACATCATGACCGCCAACCCCTATGCGATTCCGCAGGAAACCACTCTGGGCACGCTCGTGCACGTGCTCAGCGCCAGCGATCTCGTGAGGGTGCCCGTCGTGGACCACGAGGGAAGGGTGGTCGGGATCGTGGCAAGGCGGGACCTGCTGCGGACCTACCTGAAAACCCGCCAACAGAAGACCGGGCGGCGCTGAAGCCGGAACGGAGCCTCGGGCATGACCGCTCGCACCGCCCACACGGCGCTCATGGAACGGGTGGCGACGATCGAATGGACGGGCCTGTCAGGGAATCTGGACGAGCAGGGGTACAGCGTGGTTCCGCGCCTGCTCACACCGGTTGAATGTACGCGTCTGGCGGCGCTGTATCCCGACGACCGCCTCTTTCGCAGCCGCGTGGTCATGGCGCGGCATGGATTCGGCCGCGGAGAATACAAGTACTTCGCGTATCCGCTCCCGGACGTCGTGGCGACGCTTCGGACCATCCTCTATCCGCACCTCGTTCCGATCGCCAACCGATGGAACGCCCTCATGGGCTCCGCCCTGCGTTTTCCTCCGACCCATCGGGGTTTTCTCACGCGCTGCCACGCGGCGGGGCAGCGCAATCCCACGCCGCTCCTGCTTCGATACGGCGCCGACGACTACAACTGCCTGCATCAGGATTTGTACGGAGCGCTGGTGTTTCCGTTGCAACTGACCGTCCTGTTGTCGGATCCGGAGCGCGACTTCGCCGGCGGAGAATTCGTCATGACGGAACAGCGTCCACGACAACAGTCCCGGCCGATGGTGGTGCCGCTCCGGCTGGGTGACGCCGTGCTGTTCGCCGTCCGACATCGTCCGGTGAAGGGGACCCACGGCTGGCACCGCGTGACGCTTCGTCACGGGGTCAGCCGTCTTCGCTCCGGGCATCGACATACGCTGGGCGTGATTTTTCACGACGCAGCCTGACGCCTTCACCGGCGGAAAAAGGGCCTGAAGAACCGGCCAGCGCGTCAGGATGCCCGCTTCTTGCCGGGAGACCGGCAGGGACCCGGCCGATTCAGGTCGCCCGGCAGTATCGTGCTCGCATCGACGCAAGCGGATTCGAGCTGGGCCTGGGTGAGACCCGTCGCGGCCTTGAGGTCGGCTCCGCGCAAGTCGGCGTCGTGCAGATTCGCTCCGTCGAGCCGGGTTCCGGTCAAATCCGCTCCCGACAAGGACGCGCCGCGGAGATCGGCCTCCTGCAAGTTGGCATGCGCGAGTTTCGCATGGTTGAACTCGGCCCCCCGCAGATCGGCCGACACCAGATTGGCGGATTCCAAGGTCGCGTCGTTGAACCGGGCGTTCCGCAACGAAACCTTGGGAGCATAGGCTTCACTGAGGTCGGCGGCGACGAATGCGGCTCCCGTCCCCGTGGTGCCGATCAGAATCGCGCGGTCCATCCGGGCATTCCGAAAATCCGCTCCGTCCATCATCGCAAGGTAAATGACGGCCATCCTGAGATTGGCGGCGCGAAAAGCGGCGCCGGTGAGCCTGGCCCCTTCCAAGTTGACCCCTTCAAGATCGGCCCGGTGAAAGTTCGCCGCCTGCAAGGTCGAAAACCGGAGGTCCGCTCCCCTGAACAATGCGTCCTGCGCATTTACGTCCGTCAAATCGGCCTCATCGAAATAGGCTCCTTCCACGTCCGCGTCGATGAGCTGGGCCCCGCGCAGGGTTGCACCGTCGAAGAGCGCACCCTGCAGATTCGCTCCCTTCATCTGGGCCTTGCTCAGATCGGTGCGGCGGAGATCCGCTTCCAGCAGATCGGCGCCCGAGAGAATCGCGCGATGCAGGACGGCTCCATAAAAGTGGCTGTCGACCAGATCCGCACCGGTGAAATCGGCGGAGGTGAGATTCGTTCCTTCAAGATGGGCCCGTTCCAAGGCGGACTCCCGCAGCTTGGCTCCGACCAGCACGGCGCCCAGGAAGGCCGCTTCGTCCCCGACGGCGCGCGAGAGATCTGCGGCCGACAGCCGGGCCCGCCGCAGATCGGCGCCGGACAGGTTGGCCTCCTGCATGCGCGCTTTCGTGAGATCCGCCTCCGCCAGACGGGCCTGAACCAACAGGCTCTGCGACAGATCAGCCTGAGCCAACAGCGCCCCCTCCAGGTTGGCCCGTTCCAAATTGGCGCCCATAAGCTGCGCTCGACGCAGATCCGCCTGGCACAGGTCGGCTTTCCTGTGGCCCGGATGATGCCGCTGTTCCAGCCATTGCCCGTGCGACCGGACGATCCCGCGAAGCTGCTTGGCCGGCACCACCTGCTTCTTGTACGGGCTCGAGCAGGACGGTGTATGGGAGGAGGCCGCGATAGACGGCGGGGCAAAGGCGACGCCCACAGCGATGAAGGCAACCCCCGCCGCCGTGCGGAAAGCCAAGAGCCGAAGGGTCGCGCGAAGTGCATTCGGGAAGAGGCTCATCACCGTGCTCCTTTGGTTGAGGAATTCTGTCGGTCCACCCGATCGGCAAGATCGCGAAGCGGACCGGAAATCTCGACATCATAGGCTGCCCCTTGCTCCAGCCGTCGCAAGGTCTCGGGGAGCAACGCCAATTGGCGCGCGGCATACGCCCGAATCCGATCCAGCGCGGGGGGAACCGCGAGACGCTTCCCCCTGCGCATGACCGGCTGCAAGAGCGGTTCGCCTTCTTGTCGATCGTCCAAGACGGTCAGCACGTCCCGCTGAAACCGCGTGTCCGCGCCGTATCGCCTGTATACCTGCTTGCGACCGGGCCAGGTGATTTTGCCCTCGGACCGTTTGCGCCTCGGACGGGCGGCGTATTCTTGCAATTTGTACGCGCAGTCCAACGACGGGGCATCGGCCGAGGTCGTCATGGCAGTTCCCACGGCAAAGCTGTCGATCGGAGCTCCGGACCGGACGAGGTCGCTCAATCGATGCTCATCAAGATTGCCGCTGGCGAGAATGAGTGCGTCGGACAGGCCTCCGGCGTCGAGGATCCGGCGGACTTTTCGAGCGTGGTCTCCAAGGTCGCCGCTGTCCAGCCTCACGCCTTTGACTCTGATGCCTCTGGTCGCAAGACGCCGCGCAAGCACGGTCACGCAGCGGGCCGCTTCTTCCGTGTCATAGGTGTCCAGGAGGAACAACGCATTGTCCGGTTGCGCCACCGCGAAGTGCTCAAACGCCCCCGCCTCGTCGTCGTGAGCCTGAACGAACGAATGGGCCATCGTGCCGTACAACGGAATACCGTAGTCCTTCCCCGCTTGGACCGTCGCGGTGCCGGAGAAGCCTGCCAGATAGCTGGCACGCGCCGCCAACAGCCCGGCCTCCGCGCCGTGGGCCCGGCGCAGGCCGAAATCGATGAGGGGTTTTCCTTCGGCCACCAGGACGCATCGCGCCGCCTTGGAAGCGATCATCGTCTGAAAATTCAGGAGATTGATGATGCGCGTTTCGACCAATTGAGCCACCGGAAGGGGGGCGACGACACGGAGAATCGGCTCGTGAGGAAAGAAGATCGTTCCTTCCGGCATCGCATCCACATCGCCGTCGAAACGCAGTCCATCCAGATAATCGAGCAGCAGAGGCTTGACCAGTTTCGTCGACGCCAGCCACTCCAACTCGTCCCGGGTCACACGGAATTCCGAGAGAAACTCCAGCACCTGCTCCAGGCCGGCCGCCAGCAGAAAATTCCGGCGGGCCGGCAGCCGGCGGACGAACAACTCGAATACAGCCTCGTCCTTCATGCCCTGTTCCAGGTAGGCCTGGACCATGGTGAGCTGGTAGAGATCGGTCAACAGGGCGGCGGAAGGCGACGTCATGCGGCCAGATCCTCCAGGGTCACCGGACGGGCGCCGAGCCGGATCATTTCCTCCTCGGCACGCCGGCCGTCCTCGGGGCTCAGATTGACCGGTTTCATACCGTCCATGAGAATCCGCGTCTCGTAGCCCAGCGCACGCGCATCCTTCACCGTGTTCAATACGCAATATTCCGTGGCGAGGCCGCCGATGAAGAGCCGCCGCACTCCGAGAGCCTGAAGGTGCCGTTGCAACAGCGTGTTGTGAAAGGCCGAGTAGGCCTCGTCGTCGGCATCGATCGCTTTGTAGATGATCACGGCCCCCGGAGGCGCCTCAAAGTCCGGCGGCGGCAAGGAGCCGGGCGAACCGGCCACGCAATGGACCGGCCACGGGCCTCCTCGATCCCGGAAGGAGCAATGACCGGGAGGATGCCAGTCGCGCGTCAGAAAAATGGGAAGCCGGCGGTCTCGGAATCGCCCGAGGTAGGATCGCAGCGCAGGAAGGATCGTATCGCCCCCGGCGACGCCGAGCGCTCCGCCGGGAAGAAAGTCGTTTTGAATGTCGGCAACGAGCAAGGCATCACCGGTACCAAGAATCGCCATCGGGCAACCAGCTCTCCCGTCCCGCAGGCACGCATGAGCGTCACCGTACCTGTTGAGACAGTACACGAATATAGGCCACCACGTCCTGCATTTCTCCGTCGGTGAGTTGCCCGCGCCATGAATGCATCGGACTGAAGACAATGCCGTGCTCGACCGTTCTGAGCAGATCTTCGTCGGACTTGAGGTAGGAGGCGAAACGGTGAAAATCGGCCGGCTTTACCCGCCATGATGCGGCCTCCGGCCCGTCTCCCCGACCGCCCGGTCCATGACAGCCCTGACAATGTCGCTCGTAGACCTCCTTCCCCCGCGTGACATCGGGAGGATAGTCCTGAGCCGGGAGGGGCAAGGGAACGACGAGAATCGCGAGAAGCGCACAGCTTCCCCACAGCGGTCGAGGCATATGGCCGCTCAACTCTTTTTCGTCGTGTGGGCAATAAATGACGTGTACAGCTGTTTCATGTTCGTGCTCCGGCACGATGGACAAATGACCTTCCCGCTCTCGTGTTCCTTCAGGGTAAGGACGACCAAAGATTCTTTTCCGCAGTCGAGGCATTTATAGTCGTACATCGGCATCGTCCACCTTCCGGCCGCATGTCGAAACTGTCTCCGCTCCAGATGTCCCAACAAACCGTCCTCCCGTCAGACCGTCGGCCTGCATCGCGTTCCTTATCGAGGCGCCACGGGAAGAGGGTGCACGACAGTTGCCTGTGGACCCTCCTGGCCTGCTTCCACGTTGAAGAGCACCTCGGTTCCATCCTCTAAATTCTGAAACGACAGCCCTTGCAGCGCGTTTCTATGGAAATAGACTTCGCCTCCTCCTTCTCGAAGGATGAATCCATAACCCTCCCGCGGAAACAGTTTGCAGACAACCCCGCGAAGCGGAGGAACCGGGGCAGAACGATCTTCCTTCTTCGCCCGCTTTTCACGGAACTTCCGGAGCTCGATGCCGACAGCCTCAAATGCCTTGCGGATCGCTTCCTCGAACGTCTTGTCGTCCTTTCGCGCGCTGATGGTCTGCCGTCCCGGCAGCGACACGACCACGAGTGCTTCGGCGACATTCGACGATTTCTTGTGATGGGGATTCTTTGTCAATGTCACCCGTCCATGGACCAGATCGTCGTGTCCCCGTTGTAGGGCGGCCATCCGTTCTTCGATCTCCTGCTTCCAGCGAGAGGTCATTCCGACATGACGGCTTTCCACTTCCAAGTTCATAGGTCTCCTCCCGAAGTACGTCCCATGCCGAAGCTGAGCAAGGGATATGCCTCTCCGAGGGGAGGCGTTGAGACGCTCCATGGAGGCCGGGGATTGATATTCCTACCGTTTTGATCGCCGCTGCTCCGTCTCTTTTCATTGCCTGTCGCATTATTCCTCAGCCTGATTCCCAGCCAGTGAAGCCGAATGGGACAGGAGGTTGAGCGAGGAGAGCCTCGTGACAGAAATCTTCTGGAACGTGCCTTGCGTGAGCGGAGGGTGATGCCGAGGTTCAAGAAGCAAAACCTCGCCGGTTACCTCCGGGACCGCTTCGGACCCAAGACCGTCCTCCTGTCCTATGGGCCGATCGGCAAGGACAGTGCTCAGGGGAAGTACAAACGGTACGGCTACGGATCGCCGGTCAGGATCACCTTTCGGATCGGGAAAACGGTCAGGTCCGCCGTGATTGAAACCATGACCCCCGGGCCCTTCGGTCACGAGCACATGGCCGATCGCGCCCAAGCTATCCTCTGGGATTACGCGTCGTACGGCCGGCTGCCGCGTCACGTGAAAGCCCTCGATGTTGGCGCCTTCACGGCGGACCAGGCACTCTTTTCGGTCTCTCGGGCGCGCGAGTTTTTCGTGTTGAACGAATGGGCGGAAGGAACCGGCTATCAAACGGATCTCGAGCGCCTCGCGAACGGGCACGGACTGCGCCCGCTGGACCGGCAACGGACCGACGCGCTGGCCCGCTATCTGGCACGGATCCACGCGCAGAAACGCCGAGACCCCGGTCTCTACAAGCGCCGGCTACGAGAGCTCATCGGCCACGGCGAATGCATCATGGGGCTGACCGACAGCTATCCCAAGCGTCTGGGTTTCATTACCGAAGAGTTGCTCCGCGTGATCGAAGACTCCTGCAACCGCTGGCGGTGGCGGCTCCGTGACAAGACGGGCCGGCTCTCCCAAGTGCATGGGGATTTCCACCCCTATAATGTGCTATTTCGAAGCGGAACGGACTTCTCCGTGCTGGACCGGTCGCGCGGTGAATGGGGTGAGCCGGCTGACGACGTGACGGCAATGACGATGAACTATGTGCTGAGCTCCTTGATCCGGTGGGGGAGACTTCAAGGGCCGTTCGAGATCCTGTTCCGGCGGTTTTGGGAGGCCTACGTCGAGGCGAGCGGCGATCGGGAGGTCCTGGCCACCGCCGCCCCCTTCTTCGCCTTCCGCGGCCTCGTCGTCGCCAGTCCCGTCTGGTATCCGAACCTGCCGATCGGGGTTCGCCGGAGCATTTTTCATTTCATCACCAACGTTCTCGATGCGCGGCGGTTCGAGCCGGACCGGGTCAACGAGTACTGCCGATGACCGTGATCGATGGTGCACGACGAAAGGCCCTCGCCGAGGCGGCAGTTGAATCCTGATCGCACCTCATCCAGGACGCACCGTTTGCCCCCTTTCGCCGTCTGGCTCACCGGGCTTCCGGCCTCGGGAAAGAGCACGATCGTCTCCCTGTTGCGGCCGGAGCTCGAAGCGCTGGACTTGACGGTGGAAGTGCTGGAATCAGACGACGTGCGGCATATCCTCACTCCTACTCCCACGTATTCGGAGACGGAACGGGATGTGTTCTACCGTGCCCTGGCGTTTCTCGGCGCGCGTCTGGTCGCACACGGCGTCACGGTGTTGTTCGACGCCACAGCCACGAAACGGATGTATCGGGACCTGGCTCGAACCCTCATCCCTCGTTTCATCGAGGTGTCCGTGGAGTGCCCGCTGGAAGTCTGCATGCAGCGAGACTACAAGAATACCTACCGTCGCGGCCGGCAGGGAGACACATCGACCGTGCCCGGCTTACAAGTACCCTACGAACCGGCAACGGATGCAGAATTGCGGATCGACACCACCGCTGTTTCTCCGGCGGAAGCCGTACAGCAGATCGTCTCTCTCATTCGGACGCGATGGCTCTAGCAGGCTTACGCTGAGCCTCTGAGCGACGCGAGAACGCAGCCGGAGGACTTTTTCACAGGCCCGAGTTTCTCCGTCCTTCGACTGCCTGCTAGCGCAACACCAGCACGGGACACGGCATCTTGTGCAATACCGCGTGCGACACGCTGCCGAGCACAAACCGGCTCACCCCTTTGCGGCCGCGCGAGCCCATGAGGATGAGGTCCGACCGGAGTTGCCCTGCTTCCGCGAGAATCGCGTCTACCGGCGTGCCGAGCACTGCCCGACACTCGGCCTGATAACCGAAGGCTCGTAGACGGGCAGTGACCTTCTCGATAAAATCGTTCGCACTCTCCAACGCCAGCCCTTCGAGCCGTTCTGCCGTAGGGGCTTCGACGGGCCATGGACGACGGACGGACGGAAGCACGGTCAACAGCCTCAAGCTTGGCGGTTCACGGAACGGCATCGACTGCAGAAATCTGACCGCCGCTTCCGCATCGTCAATGCCTTGCAGCGGCAGCAATACCTGTCGCATGGTTTTAACCGGCCCGTTGACGATCAGTTTGCCGCAGGACGCCAGCGTCAGCACACGGTGGGATACGCTGCCGAATACCCGCTCTTCGATCGGCCCAAGCCCTCGAGCGCCCAACACGACCAGATCGACCTGTTCCTCTTCCACCGTGGTCGCAATCACCTCGGCCGGCGACCCGACTCGTAACATCTTGACCGCAGGACCTACATGAGGGGGGAGCAGCGATTGCGTTCGATCCAACAACCGTTCGCCCTCCTCACGCATGCTCCGTTCGAGCTCCAGATAAAGCCCATTGGCCACCTCCGGCATCATCATCGGATAGGCCGGTCTCGGTACGTTCAGGACATGAAGCAGGACAAGCCGGTCCGCCCTCGCAATGTACTTCAGGGCCTGGACCGCGTCGTACGATTGATCCGATCCGTCAACGGCCAGCAATATTTTCATCCTTGACTCCCTGTTCTTTCTCCTTGCAAGCCTTGCATGCCACGGGCCGCTGAAGCGAATATCTGTTGGAACCACTCCAGCGCCTCGTGGGCGACCAGTTCGAGCGTTCCCGGTTCCTCGAACAAATGGGTCGCGCCCGGGATGACGACCATCCGCTTCCGGCAGGTCAGCAGACCGGCAGCAGCCCGATTCAGCTCGACGACCGCTTCATCGTGTTCGCCGACGATGAGGAGGGTCGGAGCTTGTACTTGGGGAAGATACGGCCCAGCCAGGTCCGGCCGTCCGCCTCGCGAGACGATCGCGCTGACCGAAGAGGGAACTCGGGCCGCGGCTTGCAACGCGGCGCCCGCGCCGGTGCTCGCCCCGAAGTACCCGAGCGGAAGCGTCCTGGTCGGCGCCTCTCGGCTCAACCACCGGCCGGCCATCAACACTCGGTCCGCAAGGAGGTCGATGTCGAAGACGTTGCGGCGATCCTCCGCTTCCTCTTCCGTCAGCAGATCAATCAGCAATGTGGCGATTCCGCCCTGTTGAAGCTGATGCGCGACATAGCGGTTGCGGGGGCTCGACCGTCCGCTCCCGCTTCCGTGGGCAAAGAGGACGACCCCGGCGGCGCCGGGCGGGACGCCAAGAAACCCCTCGAGCACGAGCGTGCTTTCCGACACAGATACAGGCCATTCGCGACTTCGATACGGCATGCCGACTTCCCAGTGATCATCCGCTCATCACCAGCTTATGATTCGGTTCTGAAGAGGGCGGGAGGACGGTGCTTGGTCGGGACCGCTCGAGCAATCAGTGACATTCCGTCGGACAGAGGAACAGCAGGTAGACGGCCACCGCGATGCCCACTGCAATCGCTCCTGCCAATACCCATCGCATACTGGTTCTCGACATCGCACTCCTTCGCGCTACGTCCTTCTTCAGAGGTTCCTACGAGCAATTCCGATACCGCCGCGTTTGGCCGCGATTCCTTTCGAACCAACGGCGTTTCTACGGCCACAGAGCCTGCTGTCGGAGACGCTGCCCCCTTCTGCTACAGGAGGCATTGACGATTGTAGCAGGGCTCCACGCTCCAGGTAGCCGATCCGTTCACTCTTCATCGAAGTTCGACCACCGCCGTGATTGAATGTCCGAATGTTGGGAGTTCCGTCCGGGAGACCGTCCCAGCCGAGAGTGATGCCCCTGTGGCATTGCCTTTGCTGCACCAGTGTCGCGTAGTGAGGATGTTGCCCTGTTCCACCTGGTCCGGTTCAATCGCGCCCGTCATCAACGGTGCGGACATGGAAGATCGCCGTCTCGACTCGGGACCGAACAGCTGCTAGAGTCGGCGCATAAGGAGCGGGACGGATCGCAACCGAACGACCCTGCAAGTCGATCGGATGTTCCAGCCGCCTCCGAGGTGTCGCGGAGCCGAACGTTGCGGGCAGGCGTCGGGCTTTTGAACAGGGAGGTTTTCATGATGAATGCACGGAGTTGGATCGCGGTCGCCACGTTATCGGGAGTCTGCTGGTTGGCCACGGCCGTACCGGTCGAATCCCAAGCCGAACAGACCGTCGAAGTGACGATCCGCGACTTTACGTTTCTGGTCAGCAAGCAGGCGCCGCTTCGTTTGGGCCTTCCGACCGTCATTTATGTCCGCAACGAGGACGCCGAACGGCACGATTTCGGGTCTCCGATGTTCGAAGGACTGCCCACGAGGATCGAGAGGGACGGCGTCATCGTCTACGGCCGGGGGGTCGAGGGGGTGATGCTCGATCCCAAACGGGAGGCCACCATCCGCTTCAATATGGAACGACCGGGACGCTATACGTTTCGCTGTTCGATTCACCCGAACATGAAAGGCGAGTTGCTGCTCTTGAGCGCGGAGGCTGTCTGACGGAAGGCTGCAGGTCGTCACGACCTGCGCCTTCTGCTTTCCGTCTCTTCAAGTCCGCCATGAAACTGGGTCACGTGCTGCTGGCAACGGATTTTTCGTTCCCCGCGCAACGGGCGGAGGACTATGCCTGCTTCTTCGCCGCTCGCCGGCATGCCCGCCTCACCGTCCTCAGTGTGCTGGAATTTGCGGCCGGAATGGATCCGGCCTATCCCGTCAATCACCAGTACCTCACCGAACGCATGCGGGAGGCGTCGGTACTCTTGACCGAGCTCAAGCAGCGGATCGCCCGCCGCGGCATCTCGGCTTCGACGAAAATCGAGACGGGGCTGCCGAGCGAAGCCATCGTGGCCGCCGCGCTGGCGGAAGGCGCCGATCTCATCGTGCTCGGGACCAGCGGCCGAAGCGGCCTGGCGCACGTGCTGCTGGGCAGCACGGCGGAGCGCGTGATCAGCCGGGCGCCCTGTCCCGTGTTGGCCGTACGCCCGGTCGGAGGAGGCCGATCGGCAGTCCCGGCCGAGATCATGCTCAAACGCATTCTGGTCCCGATCGATTTTTTCGACTGTTCGCTGGACGCGGTGGAATATGCCGCGCAGGTTGCAAAGGACTCGGGAGCCGCGATCAAGCTCCTGCACGTTATGGAGCCGGTCTCGTATGGACTCGATTTTACCCTCGGCGATGCGGCAAGTCTGGCTCGGACGCGGGAACGATTGCTCCGGCGGCTTGAAGAATTGACCGCCGCGCTCGTCGCCGCGGGAATCTCGACAACGAATTTGATCCGGGGCGGGGTCCCTCGTGACGCCATATTGGAGGAATCGCGGCAGTGGGCGAGCGACCTGATCGTCATGGGAACACACGGGCGGCGCGGGATTTCCCACTTCTTCAACGGAAGCGTCGCCGAAGCGGTCCTGCGCCGGGCCGATTGTCCGGTTTTGGCAATCCGCAGCCCGAAGTTCCATCCCGACCATCGCCGATTGACTCCCGTCCCGGTTCAACAGAGCTCGGACCGATAAGCGGAAGCCGTCATGCTGCACCGATCAGAACGGCTTCCCCGATTGGTTCCGCACCCTTTGCAGTCTTATCCGCTCGTTTTACGGTCGGCGGGGAACTCGCCCGAGCGCCGGTGAGAGAGGAGCGGGTGGGAAGGGAGCCAGTCATGACACAGGCGGACAAGACGGTCGTCGGCATATCCTTTCCGCTCGATCCGTCGCTCGAAACCCTGTTGACCCGGCTGGATGCATTGAGCCGACAACCAGGTTTTGCGGCTCAACGCCGACTCGCTCTGGAACTGTTCCTGCGGCCCTACCTGGAGTCCCCGCCGGCTCTCCTGCAACCCCTGCCGCAGGAAGAGTCGCTGGCCTTGCTCATCCTGTATGCCGACTTCTATCCCGAAGACGGCCAGCTGACCCTCGTCGAGCAGCTCAGGGATGTCGTAACCGAACACATCCCGGAGGAAGAGCGCCGATGGCTCGACCCGCTGAAACATTCCTACATGGATTTGCTGGAAGTCCTTCCCGAGCGCACCGGTCGGCCGCTGTCGCTGCGGTCCCTCGGCGACGACGCCAGCGTGATCGTGCGGGAAGGATTACCCGATCGGGCGTTGGCGCCGGGAGACGTCCTTCTGACCCGGGTCGTCGTGGAACAGGACGCTTCGGCAGGGAGCGTCCGGTTTGCCGGAACCGCGCTCCGGCTTCCGACGAAGCAGGCCCGCACCCTGCTGGAAGCTTCGCGCGAATGGGAACGAAGCGTGGAAATCGCATCCGGTTCGTTCGCACTGGGTGAATGGCGGGAGTTCGTCAAACGATACGGATACGTCCTGCTTTGGAATGCGGCCGCGCTGCGGTTGGGCTCCCTTCTCGAAGCCGTCGCCCACGTCCGTTACCGCGCGTCCGACGGCGCGCCGTATTTGTATGCCCTGGCGCTGTACGATCATCACGCATACCGGAGACTTGCCGAAGGTCTTTCGGCCATGCCGGGATTCCACGAAGAATCCCGGCATCCGTCCTTGCGGGGCGATGCCCCGTCGCCTTCCACGGTTCCGGTCAGAGTCTGGATTCAACGGGAAGAAGGAGCGGAGCAGGCGGCGCGGGTGACCCTGACTCCCGTGCAGCTGTTCGTCGAGTGCGATTCGCCGGACCGGCTGAACACGGTCAAGCATCGGCTGGCCTCCGTCTTTGGTTACTCGGTGCGTTTTCGGGGGGAATCGCTTTCCGCGCCGGACCGTCGGATGTCGCCCGATCAACTGACGAAGGAAGTTCCCGGTTCGATCGTCGTGACCGAAGAGGAGCAGCTGGCCCTCCTTACACGCTTCCTGGACACGGCGTATCTGGAGTGGGCTGACCAGCCTTCCGCGGCCTTGGACGGGCAAACTCCAAGGCATGCGGCGGCCCAATCGGCTTCGCGGGCGCAGGTCGCCGCCCTTATCGACGAAATCGCCCGTTACGACCCCGGAATCCTGCTGCTGGGAAAGCCGGCGTTCGACTACAACGTGCTTCGGGCGCATGTAGGACTCGTGTGACCGCACGATGAAGACGGGAGCAACGGTACCGGATGGCCGACCAAACCGTGTCAGACCATGAGATCGAGGAAATCCTGTCGGCGGAGCTGGGCCGCTCCAGTTTGCCTGGAAATCCGAACATTCTCAGGCTGCTGCTGGCCGTTCAAGGACGGGTCGGATTCGTCCCCCCTCAATCCGTTCCGCAGATCGCACGGATGATCGGCGCGAGCGAGGCGGCCGTCGCCGGGGTCCTCTCGTATTATCCGGACCTCAGAACGTCGGCTCCGGGACGGCACGTGATTCGTGTCTGTACGGGAGAGTCCTGCGTGGCCAATCATTGTATCCGCCTCGTGAGAGCGCTCAACGATCATCTGGGTATCGAAATCGGCCAAACCGATCCCGGCGGCCGCTTCACGCTCGAAAAGGTCTATTGCATGGGGAACTGCGCAGTGTCGCCGACCGTGGCGGTGAATCAGGACTTGTTCGGGAGGGTCGACCCGATGCAGATCCCGTCCATTCTGGACCGTTATCGATGACCAACACCACCCTCTATCTGTCCCGTGACACATCGTCCCGAGCGGTCGGAGCGGAGCGGCTCGCGGATCTCCTCCGTCAACGGCCGGACGTCAGACTCGTCCGCACGTCTTCACGCGGAGCCTTCTTCCTCGAACCGATGATCGAGCGAGACGCTCCCGACGGTCGTACGGCTTGGTTCAACGTGACCGCGGACGACCTCCCGGAGATCGTCGAGGGGAGAGCAGGAACTCCGCTCCATTCCATCCCGTTTCTGGCCGCTCAGACCCGGTTCACGTTCTCAAATTTCGGGACCACGCAACCACTCGCTCTGGATGAATATCGGAGAAGCGGCGGATTTCAAGGGCTCGAGAAGGCGATGGGCCTGACTCGCGACTCGATCATCGAAGAGCTCAAGATCGCCGGCCTACGGGGGCGCGGCGGGGCGGCGTTTCCCGTCTGGAGCAAATGGCAGGCAGCCCGGCGGACGGACGCACCGGAGAAGTTCGTGGTCGTGAATGCGGACGAGGGCGACGCCGGCACCTATTGCGATCGAATGGTGATGGAAGGTGATCCGTTCCGTCTCATCGAGGGAATGCTGATTTGCGCCCATGCGATCGGCGCGACGAGGGGATACGTCTATTGCCGACAGGAGTATCCGGCCGCGGCAGGAACGATGCGAACGGCGGTGCGCCTGGCCGAGGAAGCCGGTCTCCTCAGGCTGCATGACAGGCCCTTCGCCGTCGACATCGTGCTGGGCGCCGGTTCCTATGTCTGCGGAGAAGAAACGGCCCTGCTGGAGTCCTTGGAGGGACGACGGGGTGTCGTGCGCGTCAAACCGCCCTATCCGGCGATCTCCGGGCTTTATGGGCAGCCGACGGTCGTCAGCAACGTGCTGACCCTTGCCACCGTGCCGAACATTCTCGTCCGCGGCGGAGCCTGGCATGCGTCGCTCGGCACGGACCGGTCGCGCGGAACCATTGCGCTGCAGATCGGCGGGCGAGTCGCGCAGCCGGGTCTCATCGAAATTCCCTTCGGAATGTCCTTGCGAAGTGTCCTCGAGCAATTCGGCGGAGGGATGGCGGCCGGCTCCCGTTTCAAGGCAGTGCAGGTCGGCGGGCCGCTGGGCAGCCTGTTTCCGGAATCGAAACTGGACATTTCGATTTGCTACGACGCGTTTTCGGATGCGGGGGCCGTCCTGGGCCACGGTGGCATCGTCGTCTACGACGAGGGCACCGATATGGTTGAGCTCGCACGCCATTTCATGGCGTTTACGGCCGACGAGTCCTGCGGCAAATGTACGCCTTGTCGGATCGGCTCGGTCCGTGGGCGTGAATTGCTGGACCTGGTTCGTGGAGGCTGCGCGACGAAGGCCGAATTGGCGCTGCTGACCGACTTGGCGGACACGATGAGAACCGCCAGTCTCTGCGCGCTCGGGGGCCGCGCGCCCTATCCCGTCCTGACGGCGATTGAACATTTTCCCCGTGAGTTTCAGACACGCATGAACGCAGAGGGGAAAGAAGCAGGCTGAACGGTGGTCCCATGAACCTTACCATCAACGGTCGCGTCGTCGCGGCTGAACCGGGTGACACCGTTTACACCGCCGCCCGCAGGGCCGGCATCTCGATCCCCAGTCTCTGCGTCTCAGACCACCTGGCTCCCTTCGGCTCCTGCCGCCTTTGTCTCTGTGAAATCGAGGGGCAGCCGGGGACGCCCGCATCCTGCACGACACCGGCTCGGACCGACATGGTAGTGCGTACGGAGAGTGATCGACTGACTTTCCATCGGCACAATATCGTCGAGCTGTATTTATCCGAACAGCCGAATGGTTTGTCCGCGGAACCACTGCGCGAACTCGCGCTCGCCTATGGAGTCAGGACGGTCCGCTATCCGGGCGGGGCTCATCAAACGCGGCTCGCGCTGCGCGACGACTCGAATCCGTTCTTTACATTCGACAACGCGGCCTGTATTTCCTGCGCCCGCTGTGTCCGGGCCTGCGATGAAATCCAGGGGACCTACGCCCTGACCATGACGGGGAGGGGTGTTGCCGCGAGACCCGTGGCAGGCGCCGCGGCCCTCGTCGGCCAGGCCGCGGCGTTCGCCACATCCAACTGCGTGTCCTGCGGAGCTTGCGTGAAGGAATGTCCCACCGGCGCGCTCATGGAAAACACCGTGCTCAGACTGGGACAGCCCACCCGCACCGTGAGAACCACCTGCGCTTATTGCGGGGTAGGCTGCGCATTTGACGCCGGTGTGCGCGACGGCAGAGTCGTGCAGATGCTCCCGGCAGACGACGGGCCGTCGAATCTCGGCCACGCTTGCATGAAGGGACGATTCGGCTGGACTTACGCCACCGCGGAAGAACGGCTGCGGAGGCCGCTGCTACGGGAAGGAGACCGCTGGAGGGAAATTTCCTGGGATCTTGCGCTCGATCGCGTCGCGCGGGAATTCTCCCGGATTACGCGCGCATACGGCTCCGGCGCAATGGCGACGATTTCCTCGAGCCGGGGAACGAACGAAGAGAATTATCTGTTCGGCAAGTTCATGCGCTGCGTGATCGGAACCAATCACATCGACAACTGCGCGCGGGTCTGCCACAGCGCCACGGTGACCGGCATGATGGAAACGCTGGGCGCTTCCGCCGCGACGAATTCCATTGCGGATCTGGATCTCGCCAAACTCATCATGGTGGTCGGGGCCAATCCAACGGAGTCCCATCCCGTCGTCGGCACCCGCATCAAGCAGGCGCACCGGAAGGGCGTGTCCCTCATCGTCATCGATCCGCGGCGGACCGAGTTGGCCCGGCTGGCCGATCTCCATCTGCAACTCGAGCCTGGCACCAACGTCGCCCTGCTCAACGGGATGGGCCACGTGATCGTGCAAGAAGGCCTCCTTGACGAAGAATTCACGCGCGCCAGGACCGAAGGGTTGGACGAATGGAGGCAGGCGGTCGCGGATTGCACGCCGGAGAAAACCGAACGGATTACGGGCGTCCCGGCTCCGCTCATTCGAGAGGCGGCCCGCCGATACGCGTCAAGCGGCGCGTCGCTTTGCGCGCACGGACTCGGCGTGACGGAACATCGCTGGGGCAGTCACGGAGTCATCGCGCTGGTGAACCTCGCGCTCGCCACCGGCAATATCGCCAGACCGGGCACCGGCATTAATCCGTTGCGCGGCCAGAACAATGTGCAGGGGGCATCGGATGTCGGCTGCCTCCCGACCTATTTTTCCGGCTATCAATCCTTGGACGATCCCGAACTGTCGGCGCGGCATCAACAGGTCACCGGCCGCCAGCTGCCGAAAGAGCGGGGAATGAAAACCCCTGAGATGTGGGATGCCGCGCTCGAGGGCCGTCTTCGAGCGCTCTGGATCGTCGGTTACGACGTCGCACAAACCGATCCGAATCTCAAGAAGGTTCATGCGGCGCTGAAGCGCCTGGAGTTTCTCGTGGTACAGGACCTTTTTATGAGCGAGACCGCCAAATTTGCCAGCCTGATCCTCCCCGGCGCGTCCTTCTTGGAGAAGGACGGGACGTTCACAAACCTGGAACGGCGGATTCAGCGCATCCGAAAGGCGGTGGATCCGCCGGAAGACATTCTCCCGGACTGGCGCGTCGTCTGCGAGGTATCGGGCCGGATGGGCTATCCGATGACCTATACCCACCCATCGGAAATCATGGATGAGATCGCCCGACTGACCCCCATGTTTGCCGGTGTCTCGTACGACCGGCTGGAGGGCCACGCCGGTCTGCAGTGGCCGGTTCCCGACGGAGCGCATGGAGGGACGCCGATGATGCACCGCGAGACCTTTCCCAAGGGCAAAGCGCGCTTCATCGCAGTGGATTATCTGCCGCCCGGTGAAGCGGCGAACGAAGAGTATCCATTCGTCCTGACGACAGGACGGATCCTGCAGCATTATAATTGCGGCGCTCAAACAAGACGGACGGACATCTTGAACCTGGTGGATACAGACGTGCTGGAAATGCACCCGGTCGACATGGACCGGCTGCACCTGGATGACGGTGAGATCGTCCGCCTGGTGAGCGCCAGGGGTGAAGCGCTCCTTCCCGTCGCGAGGAGCGAGCGCGTGCTTCCTCGGCATCTCTTCACGAGCTTTCATTTCCCAGCTTCGACGGTCAACGAATTGCTCTCGTCCAGCGCCGATGAAAGCTCGAAGTGCCCGGAGTACAAGGTGTCAGCCGTCCGCGTGGAGCCGATCGAACGGGAAGAGCTCGATCCGGAAGATGAAGCGGAACTCCGACATGCCCGCAGACAACTCATTCTCTAGACTCGAGGCTATGGCCTCATACACGAAAGGATGGGAAGATGAACGTCCTCGTCGCCATGGATGGATCAAAGTTCGGTCGTCAGGCATTGGGCTGGGCGGCCGCATTGCCGCTGAAGGATCGGCCTCGGGTGACGGCCCTGCACGTTCTGGATATCGGCGCCTTGCGCGCACCATTTGTCGCGCAGTCCATGGTCGCCGGGAACGAGCGGTTCATCCAGCAGGAAATCAGGCGGATGGAGCGGCGGTCGGCGGAGACCCTCGCCGGGGCGCGTCGGCAGATGCGCATCCTCCGCCTCAACGGAAAGGTGAAGGAACTGCGTGGAGGCGTCGCGCCGACGATTTTGAAGCAAGCTCCAAGCACGCACGGCATGATCATCGTCGGCAGCCAGGGACTCGATGCACTCGACCGTCTGATGCTCGGCAGCATCTCGACTAACGTGCTGCATCATGCGTCCTGCCCGGTCTTGATCGCCAAGGACGACGTCAAGGCGGCGCGCCGGATCGTCTTGGCGGCCGACGGATCGGCGTCTTCACGACATGCGCTGAGGTGGCTCCTGACGAAACTCCGCCCGGTCGTCTCCTCCGGAGGCACCGCGCGGACACCGATCCATGTGACGGTGGTTCACGTGATGCCTTTCCTCAAGTATCCGGAACTGAAAGAAGCCGGGAGCCGCCTCGCTGAAGAATATCGGCTCAAACTGGTCGACGCGGGATTTGACGCCGACGCCGTCTGCCGCCTGGGTAGGCCGGCTGATGAGATCGTTAAGGTGGCCGCAGAGCGCCGGGCGGACTTGATCATCATGGGGGCGCAGGGCCTGGGAGCGATCGCTAGATTGGTGCTGGGCAGCGTCTCGACCCGGGTCGCGCAACGATCCTCTACTTCGATCCTGATAACGAGATGATGTCGCCCTTAAAATGGAGTTGAATGGAAAAGCCGATTGCACTCCTTCGCAAAAGTCACAGGTGTCAGGTTTTTACAACAACGAACACGAATCAGGTTAAACTTAAAAATAGTATATAAAACAATATCTTACAGATAATCTGCGCAAGAATTTATATTGGCATGTGAGTTGCTGTCCTCACCGGTAGATCGGAGGTGCCCGGTGAGACTGCAACAGACCTTAGCCAAGACGATAACCTGCACAGGAGTTGGTCTTCACTCAGGCCAACCCGTTACCCTGACCATGAGGCCGGCTCCTCCTGACACCGGCGTTGTCTTCGTCAATCGAAATGGACATGCGGGAGCCTCTCTTGCGGCGACCGTCAAGCATTTGGTCCCGACCGAGCTCTGCACCGCGATCAGCGGCAACGGATTTCAAGTCAAGACGATCGAGCACGTCTTGGCGGCATTGGCCGGGTTGAATGTCGATAACGTATTCGCCGACGTCGATGCGGGGGAAGCGCCGGTCATGGACGGCAGTTCCGCGGCGTTCGTGCGGTTGATCCGTTCGGCCGGCGTGATTTCCCAAGCCAAGCGCCAACCGTATCTGAAGATGACGAGACCGCTTGAAGTGGTGGACGGGTCACGCCGGATCCGCATCGAGCCGTCTTCGATGCCGAGGATCACCTATTCCATTCAATACAACCATCCTCTGATCCAGACACAGACGTATACCTACGAATATTCTGCGGATGCATTCGAGTCGGAGATTGCCGATGCCCGGACGTTCGGGTTCCTGGAGGAAGTGGAGGCTCTATGGGCGCGCGGACTCGGGCGGGGCGGCAATCTGGACAACACGGTCGTGTTGTCGAAGGACGGGGTCTTGAATGAATCCGGTCTCCGTTTCGCCGACGAATTCGTCCGGCACAAGGTGTTGGATCTGATCGGTGACTTTGCGCTTCTGGGAGTTCCGTTCATCGGGCATCTGATTGCCGACCGCTCAGGGCACGCCCTGCACACGAAACTCGTGAAGCAGATTCTGGATCATCCCGACTGCTGGGTGCTCCTCAACGCCGATCATAATGCCGATCACGGCTTGACGGTTCCGGAGCTCCTCTCTCCCGTTTCCGCGTCGCGGCCGACCGCCCCTGTGGCGCTCCAAGCCGCTTCCTGAACCCCTCTTCAATAAACCGCACACCATCCACACGACCGCCGCCCCGCTCGGGGCGGTCGATTGGTGCGTGTCGAATACCGATGAAGATGGGTTGGTGTGGTCGACGTCGGGAACGAGTGGCCTCGTTCCCGACGCTGGAATCAAGGCGGGACTTACTTCTTTTTCTTCTTTGCAGCTTTCTTCGTCGCCAAGACTCTCACCTCCCTTCGTACTTCCGTGTCAGGCCAAGTTTTACAGACGGCCTTCCTACTACTTCACGCATCGCGTTCCGATATATGAGTGCGCTTCGGTTCGCACAGGCCCGCGGAGAATCTTCCATCGCGCTGTTGCTCCGGCATACCGAGCAGGATGAGCCCGGCGCAGATCGGGCGAAGCGGCGTCAGCGGATTCAGCAATCGATTGAGTGAAAACGATCGGCGAGATCGACGGTGTCGGCACCAGCGCGCGGGCGCTTCGGCCGAGTCGCAAAACTGGTCCAGGGTTGCGGCGTCCCCGTTCAAGCGGCGATGCTGTCGTTGAATTCCTGATAACGGTTCCTACCGAATCTTGTTTCACTGCTCAGCACGAACGCGTCTTTCGGCACAGGCGTTCACGGAACCTTGATCGTCGTCTCTGCTTTATAGTCTTGCTCATGAATCAAGTCAATAGAACGAATGCGGATCGCGGCCTGCCATACGACGGAACGGCGAGCGGCCCCGTTCAGGTCCGTCTCATGCCCGTCCGTGACCGACGAACACGGACCATTCGAGAACGGCCGTGCTATCATGGGGCATCCATGCTTCCCGCAGACGCAGCAGACATTTCCCCGGACCAGTTGATGACGGTGGCGGTCGAAGCGGCCAAGCAGGCAGGAGCCCTGCTTTTGAGCTATGCGAAAGCGGGCTTCCGCATCGAGCACAAGAATCCGATCGACCTGGTCACGGACGCCGACCGGGCGGCGGAGCGATGCATCCTCGAACTGATCCGCAGCCGGTTTCCGTCCCATCGGATTCTTGCGGAGGAGCAGGGACCGACCGTCCCAACGCCGTCCCGCTATCAATGGATTGTCGATCCGCTGGACGGGACGACTAATTTCGCCCACGGTTTCCCATTCTACAGCGTCTCGATCGGCGTGGAGCGCGACGGAACCGGCCTGATCGGCGTCGTCTTCGACCCCACCAGAAACGAATTGTTCACGGCTCAAGCCGGCGCCGGGGCGCGCCTCAACGGAACCACCCTTGCCGTCTCGCGCATCGATCATCTGGACCGGGCGCTCCTGGTCACGGGATTCTCCTATGACATTCGGGAAACCGCCAACAACAATCTGGACCACTTTGCCCGCTTCGCCCTCAAGGCGCAGGGACTGCGCCGAACGGGCAGTGCAGCCCTTGATCTCTGCTACGTGGCGTCCGGACGATTCGATGGATTCTGGGAAGTGCGATTGAGTCCCTGGGACATGGCCGCGGGCACCGTGATTCTCTCGGAAGCGGGAGGAATCGTCACGGATTTGGCTGGCGGCACCCATTCGATCTATGGGAAAGAGCTGGTCGCCAGCAACGGGCTGATACATCCGGCCATGCTGGAGATCCTCCGGCAAGGCACACCGCCCCTCCCTGATCAAGACAGGACCAACCGGTCAAGATAGAGACCGTCCTCATCCGATCCGCTCGTCTATTCGACACCCGGACATCATATACAGCAGCAAGGGCGATGGAGTATGATCCCAAGAAATCCGTGGAAAAGGAGTGCGACGCATGGCCAGGTCAGTGCCTCCCTCAGGACAATCGAACGGCAATCCGCCCCAGCCTGCCGAAGAATCGGCTGTCTCGGAGGTCGAATTGCTTCGCGTTCAGGTCAGCCGCAAGGGGTCACAAGTAGACGCCCAATGGGCGATTCACCCCCAGCTCAAACAAGACTTGCTCCCCAACGAATGGCAGGAAGTCACGGATCTCATGGGGAAAGTGACCGGGATCGTCGGACACCGCTTTTCTCAAATCCTCTCCCAGGCCGATTCAGATCCCCCCAGTAACGCCTAGGACGGAACCAAAAGCCGCGCATCATCCTTTCGATCCGGATTCCCGGCGCTCCCAACCGGGATTCCATCCCTCACACGCGCGAAGGAATGACCAAATACCTAGAACTGTCCAGGTAGGAGTCCCTGTTGGTTCACGATCTGCGGAGGGAGAACGTCGCTGAGAGACTGCCAATGTAGCGTTGAAGCCATCGTCATTCGCCAATGATCAATAGTCAACTGTCAAGCGTGCTCAGGATGCTCAAAACCGTCGTTGGCAAGGCCGCAGGGAGGCTGGACGCAGAAGCGTACGGTTCTGGGGTACGTTGAGGCGGACAGCCGACTGAGAACGCAGTCAGCGGCGGTTTTCAGCATCCTGCCTAGAGGTACGGGTGTTCGGGGATGGCCAACGTGAAGTACTTCCCGCGCTCTTCGTAGAGGATGCGCTGGGCGGTCAGGTCCGCCAACACCGGGGCCAAGGATCCCTCACCTGTTTCCTGCGCATCGCGGGGAAGGGCCGCCTGAATCTGCTCGATGCTTTTTGCCGCTTCATTGCAGATTTCGATCACCTGCGCCGCCAGACCGTCGTATCGCCTGCGGACGGGGGAACCGGGTGTCCGGCCGTCGTACACCGTCACGTAGTTCAGCGCCTTGGAATAGTACAGGAACGGCCGATCGTTCGACGCGTGTAAGCGGCGCCAGCCGTCGATCGCCGATACCAGCTCCTGATAGACGTGCGGATCGACCGGCCAGTCGTCCAACTCATACTCGAAATCGTACGCGATCTTCCTCAGGTCGACCACGCGCGCGTCGTAGACATATTCGTAGGCAGTCCCCGGGCCGGTGATCCGCACGCCGTACTCCTGCGGCCTCATGAAATAGGGACTGAATCGCTCCAGCCAGAGCTTTCCGGTCGATTCAGGCGGCTGGAGATGCAGCAGCGACGGGAGCAGGTCGATTTGACGGCGATAATCTTCGTTCGTCTCGCCAGGAAATCCCAGGAGAATGTTCCAAGACACGGCCACCCGATAATAAAAGCTCCATTTGAGGCACACGATGTTCTGCATCGGGGTCACGCCTTTGTCCATGGCCCTCAGCTGATTGAGGCTCAGCGATTCCAACCCCGGCTGCATGCACTTGACTCCGCCTACCGCCAGCGTGCGGATTTGACTCTTGTGGAGATTGCTCTTGGTCTCGATGAAGACGTCCAGATCGCAGCGGGCCGCCGCGAATGTTCCGAAGAGGTTTTCGATATACTTCATGTCGATGATGTTGTCGACCAGCCTGAACCGGGCCGTGTCGTATCGATGCGACAGATAGGCCATTTCC
>DAOLIU010000017.1:0-39688 GCA_035328385.1 Nitrospira sp.
TCAAAAAGGCCTTCCGGCAAGGCCGCAGCGAGCGAAGAGGCGAATCGTACTCTCTGCCGTACGCTGAGCCTCTGAGCGACGCGAGAACGCAGCCGGAGGACTTTTTCAACATCCTGCTAATGGACGCACGGATTGTGATACCACGATGATAGACGCCACCCCGATCGCTTGACCTCCCCCCTGACGACGTCATGATGCTGGAACTCAACGGAATGTTGCTCCTGGTCGTCTTGCTCGCGCTGCTGTTCGACTTTTCGAACGGGTGGCACGACAGCGCCAACGCGATCGCCACGGTCGTTTCCACCAGAGTCGTGAGCCCGCTCGTCGCAGTTGTCGGAGCCGGCATCCTGAATATCGCCGGGGCGTTCATGTCCACGGCGGTCGCCAAGATGGTCGGGTCGGGCATCGTGGATCCCTCGACGGTCACGCAGCAAATGGTCGCGTCCGCGCTGGCCGGGGCCATCCTATGGAACCTGTTCACCCTGCTGCTCGGGTTGCCCACCAGTTCGTCCCACGCTCTGATCGGCGGCATGGTGGGAGCCGCGGTCACGCACGGCGGGTGGAACACCGTCAAACTATCGGGCCTTCGCTCCGTGCTGGAGGCCATGGTGCTGTCTCCCTTCTTCGGCTTTGCCATCGGTCTCTCGCTGATGGTCCTGATCAGCTGGCTGTTCTTTCGCGTGCCCAGAGGCATCGCGACCAAGATATTCAAGCGTCTGCAACTGCTGTCGGCCTGTTTCATGGCCTTCAGTCACGGCGCGAATGACGCGCAGAAAGCGATGGGGATCATCACGCTTGCGCTCCTTTCGGCCGGTCAGATCCCATCCCACGACGTGCCCGGTTGGGTGATCGGCGCCTGTGCAGTGGCCATGGGGCTGGGAACGGCCGCAGGCGGTTGGCGGATCGTCCGCACTCTCGGGATGGGCATCGTCAAGTTGGAGCCGGTCCATGGATTTGCGGCGGAGACGGGGGCGGCCGCGGTCCTCATGGTGACGGCCCACATCGGCTTGCCAGTGAGCACGACCCATACCATTACCTCGTCGGTCATGGGAGTCGGGGCCATCAAACGCCTGTCCGCCGTTCGTTGGGGAGTGACCCGGCGTATCCTCTATGCCTGGCTTTTCACGCTGCCGGGCGCTGCCCTCCTCGCTTCGGTGATTTATTTGGTGGGTACGAGACTGGGATGACCTGCCGCTTGCTCTGAAGGCTGCACCGGGAGGCGGACGACGAAGCGGCTGCCGCACGGGCGGTTGCCCTCGACCCATACCTGCCCTCCATGGCCTTCGACGATGTGTCTCACGATCGCCAGGCCGAGTCCGGTGCCTCCCATCTCGCGCGAACGGGCTTTGTCGACGCGATAAAAACGTTCGAATACCCGAGGCCGATCCGATTCCGGAATGCCGATGCCGGTGTCCGCGACGCTGATTTCGAGACTTTCGGATTTTCCCCCGGCTGACGGTCCACCGGACACAACGTGGCGGGCGGCGACCGTGATGCTGCCTCCTTCCGGTGTGTACTTGATGGCGTTGTCGAGCAGATTCGAGAGCACTTGCCCCAACCGTTCTTCGTCGCCGTTGACCAGGGGAAGGCCGGAAGGCACGTCCACCACCAGGCGGTGTCCTTTCTTTCCTGCCAGGGGACGCATCATGGCCATCGTGCGCTCGACGATCACCTCGATTTGCAAGGGCTCGTGACGGAGGAGAACCTGTCCTGACTCGATTTTCGACAATTGCAACAAGTCTTCCAGAATCAGGTTCAGACGGTCGCTCTGCTTCAGGATGATGTCCAGAAATTTGGCGCTGGTGTCCTGATCGTCCTTTCCGCCGTCCAGCAACGCCTCGACGTAGCCTTTGATCGACGTCAGCGGGGTCCGCAGTTCGTGGGATACATTGGCCACGAAGTCCTTGCGGATCTTTTCGAGCCGCCTGAGCTCGGTGATGTCGTGAAAGACTAAGACCGCGCAGGCTTCGTTTTCCTGCTCGCCCCCCGCCACGGACGCTTCGATGTGCAGGCAACGCCCGCTGGGGCCCAGAAGAATTTCATCCTCCTGTCCGACCCTGGTGCTCAGCACGGTGGACACCAACAGCGCCAGTTGAGGATGGCCGAAGACGTCGGAAAATTTCCGTCCCCTGGCTTCCGCTCTGGTGACGTTGAACATGCGCTCCAGCGCGGGGTTTACTTGAAGCACCCGCCCTCGGTAGTCCAGGACCATGACCCCTTCCACCATCGACGTCAGCATGGCCAGGAGCTGGGAACGGTCTTCCGACACCTCCTCGATCTTCGCGCGTAATTCGTCCGCCATGTGGTTGAGCGTCTCACCGAGCAGTCCCGCTTCATCGCGCGAGGTGATCTGAATGCGGGCCGCCGCGTCGCCGTCCGCCAGCCGACGGGCCGCGGCTGCCATGTCCGACAGGGGTTTCGTCAAGCTGCGCGCCAGCAGGATGCTCAGTCCCACGGCAACCAGGAAGGCGCTGCCGAAGGCCAGCACCAGACGGCGTCGGAGCTGTGACAGCTCTTCTTCCAGGGTCACGATCGGAAGTCCGAGGCGGAGCACGACCGGGGTCCTGCCGTCGCGTTCAGCGAGCAGGACCGCGTGATACAACGTCCGTTCTCCGGTGGTCTGGCTCGCCCGCAGGTCGGTCCCGTTTCCCTGCGCCAGGGCCTGTTCGACTTCCGGTCTGGTCCGGTGGTTCTCGACTCCCGGCAAGCTTTCGCTGGACACAGCGCTGTCGGCCAGCACCAGGCCGTCGGGGGCGATCAGCGTGATCCTTGCCAAAGCCTTGGCTCCCAGTTCCCGAACGAGGGCTTGGAACGCCGGATCGGTGAAACGCGGGGCGGGGGAGCGCAGCCATGGCTGCAATTCATGGGCGACGAGCTTTGTACGGACGTCGAGATTTCTGCGGGATTGCGCCAGTTCCTGCCGCTCCAGGGATCGCTCGGCCAGGAACCCCGCCATTGCAAAGCCGAAGGCCAGGGCGAACAGCGTGGCGAGCGTGACTTTCCATCGGATGGAAAGGTTCATAGGGCCGGCTCCCCGCGAGCGGGGAGCCGCTTCATCTTCATGAGGAGTAATTCTCAGTCTTCCTCTTTCAGCTTGTAGCCGAGGGACTTGACGGACAGGATCGCCACGTCGAGCAGCGGAATTTTCTGCTTGAGGCGCCGGATGTGGACATCGACGGTTCTGGTCGTGCCGAAGTAATCATAGCCCCACACGGTGTTCAGCAGCACCTCTCGCGTCAATACGCGTCCCGGATTCCGAAGCAGGTGTTCCAGCAAGCCGAACTCTTTGGCGGTGAGCGGGACTTCCTTGTCGTCGTCGGTCACCTCGTGGCGCGCCAGGTCCATCACCAGGTTGCCGTAGCGATAGATGGTTTCGTGCTGGTTCTGGCTGCGGTCGAGGCGGCGGAACAAGGCCTTGATCCGCGCCACCAGCGCTTTGGGACTGAAGGGCTTCGTGACATAATCGTCGGCGCCCAGCTCGAGACCGATGACGGTGTCGGATTCCTCCGCTTTGGCCGTGAGCATGATGATCGGCACCATGGCCGTTTCCGGTGTGGAACGGAGCCTCTTGCAAACCTCCAGTCCGTCGATTTCCGGCAACATCAGATCGAGCACCACCAGATCGGGCTTGTCCTGTTTCACGGACTTCAGGCCGTCCGTTCCCGTCGTCGCGGTTACGGTGCGAAATCCTTCTTTGTCCAGATAGAGTTTGACCAGCTGGAGGATGTCCTTTTCGTCCTCGACGATGAGAATTTTTCTGGGGGCAGTTTGGGCCATGGGGAATGGCTCAGCCTACGGGGGAGGGGAGACCCTGTCAAGGTGGGACGGAAGTCCTGCTCCGTCCGACGTCTGTCCGGCAGAATGCTGGCCGAGTCCTCGAAGAGGCGAGGCGCGGAGAGAATGGCGTATCATGAGAAGACCGCAAAGCGGCCGTATATCTGTTGACGACCGCCCAACCTCTGACGTATGGTGCATGTGGGCCTATCGTGTTTTGGTTGTGCTTGAAGGAGCGGGCACGGTCATGAAAATCTATCTAGCCAATCCGCGCGGGTTCTGCGCCGGTGTCGACCGGGCGATCGATATCGTCGATCTGTCGCTGCGCAAATACGGGGCGCCGATCTACGTCCGTCACGAAATCGTCCATAGCCGGCATGTCGTGAATTCATTGCGCCAGAAAGGTGCCGTCTTTGTCGAAGAACTGGGCGAAGTGCCCGAAGGCTCCGTGGTGATCTTCAGTGCGCACGGTGTGGCCAAATCCGTGTGGGAGGAAGCCAACCGGCGGCGTCTGCACGTCATCGATGCCACCTGTCCATTGGTCATTAAGGTCCACAACGAAGTGAATCGCGATTATACGCAGGGGTACGATCTGATCCTGATCGGCCATGCCGGGCATCCGGAAGTGATTGGAACATTGGGCCAGATTCCCGACAAATTCCACCTGGTCTCGTCGGTCGAGGATGTCGAAAAGCTTCAGGTCGACAACGTGCATTCTTTGTCCTACGTGACACAAACCACGTTGAGCGTCGATGAATGCCGCGACATCGTCGGGGCGTTACACCGACGGTTTCCCAATATCAAGGGACCGCACCAGGAGGACATCTGTTATGCCACCCAGAACCGGCAAAACGCCGTCAAGGAACTGTCCAAGCTGGTGGACGTGATTCTGGTGATCGGGTCGCCCAACAGCTCCAATTCCAATCGCCTGCGCGAGTTGGGTGAACATTGCGGGATTGCGTCGTATCTGATCGATTCCGCTTCCGATATCAATCCGACCTGGCTCAACGGCGTCAGGGCCGTAGGCATTACGGCCGGGGCGTCCGCGCCGGAAGTGTTGGTGACCGAAGTCGTCGCCTATCTGAAGACCTACGGGACTGCGGAGGTCGAAGACTTGACCGTGATCGAAGAAGACGTGGAATTCTTGTTGCCCAAGGAACTCATCACGATCGAGTCCTCCAAGCAATCAGTGACGGCTCCCACCAGATAGCCTCCTCTCTGGAAGTTCCCACCCCCTTCCTCAATACTCATAGGCTCCCAAGTCTTGTGGGGGCGGCTCGGCCGCCTACTACAGGCGGTGTTTTTCTTTGATTCCCTCGGTTGGCTGTGATACAACGCTGACCCGTGCGGTCTCCCAGGCCATCGGACACATCACTCACAGAAGGAGTAGGGCATGTATCTCAAGTCGCTTGAGATGTCGGGGTTCAAGTCCTTCGCGGAGGCGAAGATTGAGTTTCCTGAGGGGGTGACCGCCATCGTCGGGCCGAACGGAAGCGGGAAAAGCAACGTGGTCGACGCCATCCTGTGGGTGTTGGGAGAGCAGAGTACAAAGACCCTTCGAAGCGAAAAAATGGAGGACGTCATTTTCAACGGAACCGAGTTGCGAAAACCGTTGGGCATGGCGGAAGTCTCGTTGGTGATCGGCGGGCTCGACCACATCAAGGTGGATCCGCTTTCCGGAATCACGAGTCAACTCGCGGAATATCAGGATTTGATGATCACGCGCCGCCTATACCGAAACGGCGACAGCGAATACTTGATCAACAAGACGGCGTGCCGCCTGAAAGACATTCGCAGTGTGCTGCTGGATACGAGGGCCGGGACCAAGGGCCATACGGTCATCGCGCAGGGGCAGATCGACCAGATCCTCAATGCCTCGCCTCAGGACCGGAGGGAACTGATCGAGGAAACGGCCGGGATCGTCCGCTACAAGAAGCAGAAGGCGGAGGCGCTGCGCAAACTCGAGGCGACTCAGCAGAATCTGTTGCGCGTCCGGGACATCATCGGCGAGGTCAAGAAGCAATTGAACTCGCTGGAGCGGCAAGCCCGGCAGGCTCGCTCGTATCAGGTCTTGCAGCAAGAGGCGCGTTCGCTGGAGATCGCGTTGCTCACGAACGAATATCGAGCGTTGCGGGCCGCAATCGCCGACATCGAGAAGGAATTGGACCTGTTGACCGGGCGGGAGTCCGAGCAGGCCTCCGAGCAAGCGAAGCTCAGCGTGGAGATGGAAGGCGTCAAGCTGGCGATGGCCGAGGCGAGCGAGGTCGCCAACCGGCTCAGGGACGAGTTGGCTCGGCTCGAGCAGCAACAGGCTCAAGCCTTGACGTCCGCCGAAGTGGAGCGTCATCGCGGCGAGCTCTACGAACAGCAACGAGTGCAGGGCACCGCCGAACTGGAACGTGCGAAGCAGGAACAGGAGCAACTGGCATCCGCCGAGACGGCCCTGGATCGGACGCTCGAGACGCTGGCCCAGGAACTGCTCGAACAGGAGCAGACCCTTGCGGGGCTCGATCAAGAGATGAAAACCCTGATGCACCAGCGCGCCGGCACGGTTCAAGAGGAAGAACGGGCGCGCGTGGACGTGATGAACCTCGCCGTCCTGGTTGCGAATACCGAGCAAGCCCTGTCTCAGCTGACGGTGCGCGGCGAGGAGATCGCTCAACGCGAACAGCGTTTGGGCCGTGAGCGCGAGGAACTGGACGGCCAGCGTCAGGCCGCAACCGAGAAACGTCGGATGCTCATTGATTCCTGCGAGGAGGCCAAGCACACGGTCGGTACGCTGCGGGAACAGCAGCGGGCGGTGGAGGAAGCGGCCGAACGCAGCGCCGCGGCCTTGGTCGAAATAGATCAGCAACTGTCGCGCGAATCGGAAGAATTGGCCGCCGTGGATTCTCATTGGCGGGCTCTCCAAGGTGTGCTGCGTGAAGACATGGGCTATGGCCGATCAGGGGACGAAGAAGCGACGGCCTTGAAGGCCTGCGACGGCGTGCACGAAGCGATAGCGGAGTGGTTGGAAATTCCCGCCGAACTGGATCGAGCGGTGGAAGCCTGGCTGGGAGAACGCGTGCGCGGGTGGTTGGTGGACGGTCCTGCGGCCGCATGCCGGGCTATTGAATTTCTCTCGGGTAAGGACCTCGGGCGGGGCACGTTTATCCCCCATTCTCCGCGATGGAAGGCATCGGCCGATGAATGGGGGCAGGCTTTGGCGGGTCGAACGGGTGTCATCGGCCGCGCAGTCGATCTGATCTCGGTCCAACCGGCCCGCGCGGCGGCCCGCGATTATCTGTTCGACCGAGTCGTCTTTGTCGAAACCTTGCAGGATGCGCTGAGCCAGTGGGAATCGCTCGGAACGGAAAGCGGCGGCCCGGTGTTGGTCACCAGGGCGGGTGAGATCGTGGATGCCGCGGGGGCCATCACCGGGGGGCAAACGGGTCCGACGGGCGGATTGTTGCAGCGCCGGCGCGAGGTGTTGAACCTGGACGCTCGCCGGGTCGAATTGACCCGGGCCGTGGAGGCGGGGCGTCAGCGGCGGGAGCATCTCATTGCGGAAGGACAGCAGTTGCGCGATGAAGCCAGACGCCTGACCGACTCGCTGCGAGAGGCCGAAATGAGCGGCCTGTCCCTCCAAAAGGACGAGGCGGGGCTGGAGCAGATTCTGGGAGATTTGACTCAACGCGTCGAAGCGCTCGGGGAGGAAGCCCGGCGGAACTCGATCGAAGCGCAGCGGCTGCAGCAGGAAGCGCGGGTGGGGGCGGCGCAGCTGCAACAGTGGATATCCGAAAAGTCCGGCCAGGAGCGCAGTCTTGCGCAGGTGCGGGCCCGCGTCGGGCAGATCGATGAGAACGTACGGGGACTCCAGCAGCGGCTAACGGCGGCACAACTTGTTGTGCAAAGCAATCGTACGGCCGACGAACATCATCGGCGGGATTTGCAACGGATTCGACAGCAACGGCAGGAAGGGCTTGGGCGCATCGAGAGCTTCGTTCAGCAATTGGCTTCCCTCGAAACGGCATTGACTCAGAGCCGCCAGGAACGCCTGCGGTACGAGGAGCTTTGCCGTGAGCTGGCCGGAGCGGTCGATCGGGTGAAGGCGGATGTCGTGCAGGCGCAGGAACGACAGGCGCAGGAACTGGCGCGCGCGCACGAGATCGAAGCCGGTCTCGAGAACGTGCGGGGCCTGATGGCGTCGCTGCGGGAAAGCCGTCTGGCCGTCGAGGTCAGGCGCGCGGAAGTCCGCACTCAGCTGGGGGCGGTCGAGTCCACGTTGACCGGGACGTATCAGGTCGACCTGTCCGCGCTTTCCGAGCCGGCGCCGGCCGCGGTCGACGATCCCGCGTCCCAGCCCGTGGTCGCCGGCTCCGACGACGACCTCAGGCAGCAACTGCAAAAAATTCGAGAACGACTCGATCGCATGGGGCCAATCAATCTGGCCGCAATCAGCGAGCACGAGGAGCTGGAAGCCCGGCATCAATTCCTTTCGACCCAGGAGCAGGATCTGTCGGCCTCCATGGCGTCGCTGAAGGAAATCATCCAGCGGATCAATCGCACGACCAAGGACATGTTCGCTTCGACGTTCGCGGAACTACAAGAGCGGTTCGGCGTGGTCTTCTCCAAGTTCTTTCCGGGCGGCCGGGCGGAGTTGCAATTGGTCGATCCAGCGACGGGCGACGGAACGGAGGAGAAGCGACCACCGGACGATCCCGGCGTGGAGATCGTCGCGCAGCCTCCCGGAAAACGCCTGAAAAATATCACGATGTTGTCGGGAGGAGAGAAGACGTTGACGGCGATGGCCCTGCTGTTCGCAAGCTTTCTCATCAGGCCGACGCCGTTCTGTATCCTGGACGAAATCGACGCTCCGCTCGATGAGGAGAATATCGGGCGCTTTACCGGCGTTCTGCGGGAACTGGCCGGGCAAGCGCAGTTCATGGTCATTACTCACAACAAGAGAACCATGGCGATCGCCGATTCGCTCTTCGGCGTGACGATGGAAGAACCAGGCATCTCCAAGCTCGTGTCCGTCAGACTGGCGGATTTGCAGCCGGCATGACGATGGAATTCGCCGGGTAAATTCGCTGAAAACATTCGTACTTCAGAGCACTTCGGTCGTCCATTGCTTGACTTCGTCCGGAGCGTCTGTTATATCCGCAGCCATTGAGCCTTCAACCTACGTATCGGCGATCCGGTGGGCAGTCCGTAGGGCGATGAACGATCATACCGGACCCTCCGGGTGCGTTTCCCCGACACAATCACGATGAGCATTCTTCGCACGTTATTCTATCGTCTCTCTGATAGTCTGTTCATCTCCATGCCGGAGAAGATCAGACTGGCACGAGACCTTTCCTCGGTTCCGCTGCTGCGGCTCATTTCCGACAAGTCGATGCCAATACCGGCGACAGAGACCTTCGGTCGGCGCACAGCCGGTCAAACGGGGAGTCCGGTCGATACGCTCGACGAATCGATCAAACGCAGCCAAAGCTGGTTCCTCCCGAAGCAACATCAGTCCGAAGGGTATTGGGTCGCGGAACTCGAAGCAGATACGACGCTGACTTCCGAATACCTGATGTTGCGGCGGTTTCTTGATCGCGTCGATCCGGAGCGTGAGCGCAAAGCCGTGCTCTATCTCCGTTCCGCCCAACTGCCCGACGGCGGGTGGCCGATCTACCACGGTGGGCCGTCGGAGATCAGCGCGTCCGTCAAAGCCTATTTTGCCCTCAAGATGTCCGGAGTGTCCGCGGAAGAGCCGTTCATGGTGCGCGCTCGGGACCGTATTCTGGCGATGGGCGGCGTGGTCCAGGCGAACGTGTTCACCAAAATCACGCTGGCGTTGTTCGATCAGTACGATTGGCAAGGGGTCCCGAGCATGCCGCCGGAGATCATGCTCCTGCCGAAGCGATTTTATTTCAGCATTTATGCTATTTCATACTGGTCGCGCGCCGTTCTCATTCCGTTGCTGATCGTCTTCGCGCATCAGCCGGTCTGCCGCCTTCCGAAGGAACAGGGCATCGACGAACTGTTCGTCACGCCCCGTGCCAACATCCGGTACCGCCAGTTTCCTCCCTTCAACAAGGATCAGGGATGGTTGACGCCGCACAACGTGTTCGTCGTGCTCGACGCCGTGTTGAAGCTCTACGACCGGATGCCCCTCGCGTGGGTGCGGGAAAAATCGTTGCATCGGGCGGCGAGTTGGACGTTGGAGCACATGAAGGGGAGCGGCGGGCTGGGCGCCATCTACCCGGCGATGGCCAATTCGATCGTCGCGCTGCGTTGTCTCGGATACCAGGTCGACGATCCGTTGATTCAGAAGGCCCTGCACGAGATCGAAGAATTGGAAATCCACGATACGGTCACGGTGGACGATCAACGCGTCGAAGCCATGCATCTGCAGCCCTGTCACTCGCCCATCTGGGATACGTCGCTGTTGATGAACGCGCTGATTGAAAGCGGGATGGCGCCGGACCATCTGCCGTTGCAGCGGGCAGCCAGATATCTCATGTCCCGGCAGACGAAGACCGTCGGCGACTGGAAATTTTCCTCGCCCCAAGCGGAACCGGGCGGCTGGTATTTTCAGCATGAAAACGAGTTGTACCCGGACGTGGACGATTCCGCCGTCGTGCTCATGGCCCTGTCGAAAGTCCGCATTCCCGAAGCCGCCGATCTTCAGGATTCGATCAAACGCGGGGCATCGTGGGTTCTGGCCATGCAGGGATCGGATGGAGGGTGGGGCGCGTACGACAAAGACAATAACCGGATCGTGTTCAATTACATCCCGTTTGCGGATCATCATGCCCTGTTGGATCCCAGCACGTCGGATTTAACCGGGCGGTGTTTGGAGATGCTGGGAGCGCTGGGTTATGACCAATCGCATCCGGCCGTCGCTCCGGCGCTCGCCTTCCTCAAACGGGAACAAGAACAAGACGGGAGTTGGTACGGCCGCTGGGGTGTCAATTACATCTACGGAACCTGGTCGGTGCTGGCCGGCCTCCGGGCCATCGGAGAAGATCTTTCACAATCGTACATCCGTCGGGCGGTGGCGTGGCTGGAATCCAAGCAGAATCCGGACGGAGGATGGGGGGAGTCCTGCCTCTCGTATGCCGAGGATGCGTCGATCGGCAGAGGAGACAGCACCCCCTCGCAAACCGCCTGGGCTCTCATGGGCCTGATGTCTGCCGGCATGACCGATTCCTTCAGTGTCGCCAGAGGTATTCAATACTTGCTCCGGCATCAGTCGAAGGACGGCTCATGGGAGGAAGTCTGTCACACGGGCACGGGATTCCCTCGCGTGTTCTATCTTCGATATCACTGGTATTGCCAGTATTTCCCCCTGTGGGCCTTGGCGATGTATCGAAATCTCCGGACACGGGGAAAAATGCGGGCCGACGAAGTCAGACAGCACGTGCTGTCTCACGGGTCCTATCGGTCCCCTATGTAATCACCGCGAAGCGGCAGCCGTCGGCCGTGAACGCTCCTGTCCGGGTGCATCGTGAAGCCCGTCGCGATTTTTGTTGCAACTCGATGGGAACTCCGAGCCCTCCATCGTGCCTTCCCGACTGCCCGCGCTGTCACCCTCGCCGGCCTTCGCTGTTTTGCGGACGAACGGGCCGACCACTCGTATCGGCTTATTCAAACCGGCATCGGACCTGAGGCTGCCGCAAGGGTCGCCAAGACTGTTATGGATGCGCAAGCGATGGAATCGATCATTTCCGCCGGCTTTGCCTGTGCGCTGGTGCCGGCCCAGGTCGGAGAGCTGATGCTCGGCACGCAAAGCATTGCCGCACGTTCGAAAGAGGATTGGGAAATCCAGGATGACGTCATCTCCTGCGACGACGGGTTGAACGAGCGGATGGGTGTCCTGGCGCGCGAGGCGGGCCTGCCCGTACAGACCGGCCGGTTCGTTTCGGTGGCGACCGTGGTGGGGCGGTCCAAGGAGAAGCGGCGCCTGTCCCGCGCGGCGGATGCGGTCGCACTCGATATGGAGAGCCAGGCGCTCGGCGCCGCGGCGCGGCAGCGGGGTGTGCCGTTCGCGATCGTCCGGACGGTGTCCGATCTGCTCGACGAAGATCTGCCGCTCGATTTCAATCAGTTCCTCAGACCGCTCGGATGGGCCAAGGGATTGCAGCAGGTGCTCGCACACCCCGGCAGTCTCGCCGGTCTCAATCGACTCAGACAACAGAGCGGCCTGGCTGCAGAACGGCTCACCGATCTCTTCACCCGTTATGCGGCCGCTCGACTTGACGGCCGCGGAATAGAGGTCTCCTCGTGAACCGCCTGCTCGAACGAATGGGGGCTCGGGCACTGGCGGTGGTCGGTGAAATGGGCCGCATGCTGCTCTTCGTGACTTCGTCGTTCGCCTGGCTTGCCAGACCGCCGTTTCGGCCGATACAAATCGTCAAGCAACTGCACTTCATCGGGTATAAGTCCACGTTCGTCGTCGTTCTGACCGCGGGCTTCACCGGTATGGTGTTGGCGTTGCAGGGGTACTACACCTTGCGGAAGTTCGGCTCGGAAGGATTGCTCGGCTCGGCCGTCGCGCTCAGCATGATCCGCGAGCTGGGGCCGGTGTTGGCCGCCTTGATGGTCACGGCGCGGGCCGGTTCCGCGATGACCGCCGAGATCGGCATCATGAGGATCACCGAGCAGATCGACGCGCTGGATACGATGGCCATCAATCCGCTCCAATATTTGATCGCCCCGAAGCTGCTGGCCGGCTTGATCGGCGTTCCCCTGCTGGTCGCGATTTTCGACGTGGTGGGGATCTACGGCGGCTATCTGGTCGGCGTGGAGTTGCTGGGGGGCAACGGCGGAGCCTACTGGAACTCCATTGAGTCCGCCGTCGAATGGAAAGATGTCTATGGAGGCATCCTGAAATCGATCAGCTTCGGGCTGATCGTGAGCTGGGTGTGCTGTTACAAGGGATTTTTTACCAGGCATAGCGCCGAAGGGTTGGGCTCGGCGACGACGGAGGCGGTCGTCCTCTCCTCCGTGCTGATCCTGGTATGGGATTACTTCCTGACCTCCGTACTGTTGTGAACGGGCGGCCGCGAGCGACCGTCGGACCTCTGGCGTGACACATGATCAGACTTGTCGGGGTGGAAAAGACATTGGGCGGACAGCGGGTCCTGCAGGGCCTCGACTTATCCGTTCCGGTTGGGCAGCTGACGACGGTGATCGGACGCAGCGGAGAAGGCAAGAGCGTGCTTCTCAAGCACATGATCGGGTTGATGCAGCCGGATCGGGGCGAAGTCTGGGTCGGCGATGTGGAAATTTCCCGGCTGAAGGGCAAACGGTTGAACGACGTTCGGAAGCGGTTTTCCATGCTCTTTCAGGGCGCCGCCTTGTTCGACTCCCTCTCCGTCTTCGAGAACGTCGCGTTCCCGCTCAGGGAGAAGTTGCAGATGAAGGGGCCCGAGGTGTCCCGGCGGGTCGAGGAGAAGTTGGACCAGGTCGGGTTGAAGGGCATGGGGCACAAGTATCCGGCCGAGCTCAGCGGCGGCATGAAAAAGCGGGCGGGGCTCGCGCGCGCGTTGGTCATGGAGCCGGAGATCATTCTTTTCGATGAGCCGACGACGGGCCTGGATCCATTGATGGCGAAATCCATTCATGATCTCATCGTCTCGATGCAGCGCCGATTCCAGTTCACGGCCGTCATGGTCAGCCATGAGATTCCGGAAGTCTTCGGCATTTCCGACTGGGTCGCGATGCTGCGGCGGGGGAAAATCGCCGCCATGGCGCCCGCGAAGGAGTTTGTGCGGACCGACGATCCGGAAATTCAGGAGTTCATCACCGCCGGCGGCACCCTGCCTTTGCCGAAAGCGCTGGCCGGATAAGACGGAGGAGCAGGCGTCTATGGAGAAAACCAAGCTCGAGTTGGTCGTGGGCGTATTCGTACTCATCGGGATCGTCTGCCTCGGTTATCTGTCGATCAAGCTGGGGAAGTTGGAATTGGTCGGCGGAAACGTCTATGAGGTCGTGGCGCAGTTCAATTCGGCGTCGGGACTCAAGCCGGGATCGGCCGTCGAAATCGCCGGTGTCGAAGTCGGGAGGGTGCGAAGCATCGTGCTAAAAGACGATCGCGCATCGGTCACTTTGGCGGTTCATGATAGTGTCAAGCTATACAGCGACACGATTGCGTCCATTAAGACCAGGGGCATCATCGGCGAGAAGTTTCTCGCGCTGTCGCCCGGCGGCGGTGGTGATGCCTTGAAGTCGGGCGATACGATCCGGGATACGGAATCCGGGCTGGACTTGGAAGAACTGGTCAGCCAGTATGTGCACGGGAAGGTCAACTGAGTCGTCGCCTGGGTATTCCAGCGAAGCGGCCGCACAGATGGAGACGGACCACATGCCACGCTATTATTTTATGGATCGGTGGAAGAAAATCTGTTTCGTGATGGGGGTGACCATCGCGTTGACAACCATGATCGTCGGCGTCGGTCCCCGTCCGGCAGCGGCCGGCGGTGCCACCGAGGCCATGAAATCCACGATCGAAGAGGTGCTGAAGATCCTGGCGGACAAGGAACTCAAACATCCGGAGAAAGCCACTCAGCGGAGGAAGATGCTCGAAAAGGTCGTCGGCGACCGGTTCGATTATGCCGAGATGTCCAGGCGGTCCTTAGGCTCCGCGTGGACCGGCCTGTCGGCTGCCGAACGGGAAGAGTTCGTCGAGCTCTTTCAGACGTTGTTGGTCAATACCTACGCCGAAAAGGTCGAAACGTATTCCGGTGAAGGCGTTCATTACATCAACGAGCGTACGGAAAAAGATTATGCCGAGGTCCGCACCAAGGTCTTGACCGGGAAGACGGAAATACCGCTGGACTATCGGCTGCTGTACCGGGATTCCGTCTGGCGGGTTTATGACGTGGTAGTGGACGGAGTCAGCCTCGTCAACAACTACCGCGGCCAGTTCAGCAAAATCCTCAAGAATGGAAGCTTCGCCGAGCTCGTCGACCAGCTTCGGAAGAAATCGGAAAAAATCCGAACCTCGTAGGGGTCGGCGTCGAGCGCTCAATGATGACCCTGCGCGGCATTGTGTTGTTCCTTGCATGCCTGCTCGCAGGAGTCGCGGCCGTCCGGACCGGCTCAGCTCGTGCGGACACGCAGCTCTTTCCCATTCCATCGGTTTCCACGACCAAGAATGACGGCAATGACGCCGGGTTGATCGTTCCCATCCTGGTCACCGATCCGGACGGAGAGCTGAAATATCTCATGGCTCCCATGCTGATCCGAAATTCCATCGTCGGATGGCGGGGGACCTTCAACTTGTTCCGCTACGATACGGGCGGACGGCAGATGCAGTTCATTGCGTCGATTTCGGAGAAGATCGAACGAAAGCTCGTCTTCAACTACACGGACCCGGCGTTCAGCAACGGCAGATACTTCTTGAATGTCGGCGCGGCCTACTTCAAGAACGCGACGGCCCGCTTTTTCGGAATCGGGCAAGCGACGACGGAAGGAGACGAGACCAACTACACGGCAAAAGAAAGCCGTGCCAACTGGCGCTTCGGCATCTACGCCAACGAAGTGACACAGATTGCCATCAGCCAGCGGTTTCGCGCGGTGCAACTTCAGCCGGGAGCGACCGATCTGCCCTTTACGGGCAACGTTTTCCCCACGGTCCCCGGCGTTGAAGGTGAAACCTACATTTTCGGGAACCGGGCCACGTTTTATTACGATACGCGCAACAGTCTCGTGTCTCCAACCGACGGCATGGCCGTGACGGCCTATGCGGAACTCAACAACAATTTCCGCAACGGCGACCACCCGATCTATTCGCGGTACGAATTCGAGATCAAAAAATTGTTCCCCAGCGAATCGAAGCGCGCGATCCTGGTGGTCCGGGCGGACTTGCAGGCGACGATTGGTGAGCAGGTGCCGTTCTTCGAACAAAGCTCGCTGGGAGGGCAGAACAACCTTCGAGGGTACGGGATGGATCGCTACATCGACAAGAATCTGGTGTCGTTCAGTTTGGAGGAGCGCATCCATCTGGCCAGAATGAAGGTCGCGGGGGTGACGGCGGATTTCGAAGTGGCACCATTCCTGGATACGGGTCAGGTCTTCGACAGTTTCAAGGACGTCAGTTTCAAGGACTATCGGATGACACCGGGAATGGGATTCCGAGGCATCGTCCGACCGAACGTCGTCGGTCGGATCGATTACGGGTACAGCAAGGAAGGGGGGGCCATCTTTGCGGGGTTGGACTTCCCCTACTGACCGGACTTTCCGGTTGGTGATCGAGGGGAGCCGGTTGCCGGGAAAGAGGGCTAACTGCTTGACACTAAGGGGGTTCTATGGGACACTGTCAAACGCTAGCATGCAAGCCGGTTGACTGCTTCGCCTAAGCCTCTCTATCCGCCCGGTCACGTTGGGCGCGACTTCACGCAAAAGGAGCATCTGCTTATGTCGATCCTGAAGACGATCCAAAGCCCCGCCGACCTAAAACGGCTTCCGCCTTCGAAATTTCCGGCCCTGTGCCAGGAGTTGCGCGAACAGATCATCGGCGTCGTGTCCAGCGTCGGCGGACACCTCGCTTCCAATCTCGGGGTGATCGAGCTGACCGTCGCGCTGCACTATCTCTTGGATACGCCGAACGACAAGATCGTCTGGGACACCAGCAACCAAGCCTATGCGCACAAGCTGCTGACGGGACGTCGGGAGCAATTCCACACTCTGCGGCAGTACGGAGGGTTGAGCGGATTTTGTAAGCGCGAAGAGAGCATCTACGACACGTTCAACGCCGGGCATGCCGGTACCGGGGTTTCTGCGGCGTACGGCATGGTCGAAGCCCGCGAACAACTGGATCAAAAACACAAGGTCGTCTGCGTCGTGGGCGACGGGGCGATGACGGCCGGTATGACGCTGGAAGGTCTTCATCATGCGGGAGGACTGAACAAGGACTTCCTGGTGATTCTGAACGACAATCAAATGTCGATTTCCAAGAACGTCGGCGCGATCTCGTCCTACCTGAACCGGACCTTCACCGGTGAGTTTTATACGAAGATGCGGGAGGAAACCGGACAACTGCTGAGCAAGATTCCCCACATCGGCCAGGACATGCAGAAGCTGGCACGCCGTGCGGAGGAGCTCGCCAGGGGCGCGATCCTGCCCGGACTCTTGTTCGAGGAACTGGGGTTCCGTTATGCCGGTCCGATCGACGGACACAACTTCGAGCACTTGCTGCCGACGTTGGAGAACGTGTTGCGCATGAGAGGCCCGGTACTGCTCCACGTCATCACGAAGAAGGGACTCGGCTACGAACCGGCGGTGCAGAATCCCGTGTGGTTCCATGCGTGCCCCCCGTTCGTTCGGGAAAGCGGGGTCCCGGCCAAGAAGGCGGCGCGTCCGTCTTACACGCAGATCGCCATCGATTCCCTCGTGAAGTTGGCGAGGCAGGACAGCCGGATCGTCGCGATCACGGCGGCGATGTGCGAGGGGACCGGGCTCAACGCGTTTGAGAAGGAATTCCCCGATCGGCTGTACGACGTGGGCATCGCCGAGCAGCATGCGGTGACGTTTGCCGCGGGATTGGCCGCGCAGGGCATGCGTCCCGTCGTCGCGATGTACGCCACGTTCCTGCAGCGTGCATACGATCAAGTCGTCCACGACGTCGCCACGCAGAATCTGCCCGTCACCTTCTGCATCGATCGAGGCGGCCTCGTTGCGGAGGATGGAACGACTCACCACGGGGCCTTCGATTTCGCCTACCTGCGCCACATGCCCAACATGGTCGTGATGGCTCCCAAGGATGAAAATGAATTGCAGCACATGCTCAAGACCTCTCTCCAGCACGACGGTCCCGCTTCGGTTCGGTATCCTCGCGGCGTCAGTCTCGGCGTCCCGATGGATCCGGTTCCCGCCGCGTTGCCGATTGGAAAAGGCGAATTGCTGCGCGACGGCGACGAGGTCGCCATCATGGCGGTGGGCGTTCCGGTCTGGCAGGCGGTCAAGGCGGCGGAGCGGCTGGCCGAAGAAGGAGTTTCGACGGCGGTGATCAATGCCCGCTTTGTCAAACCGCTGGACCGCGATCTGATCGTCAGTGTGGCCAAGCGCGTGCGGTATGTCGTGACCGTCGAAGAAGGATGCAAGATGGGCGGGTTCGGATCGGCGGTGCTTGAGGCCTTGTCGGATGCCGGCGTGACCGGCGTCAGGACCAAGATCCTCGGCTTGCCGGATTGGTACATCGAGCAGGGACCGCAAGATCTTCTGCGCGAGCGGTATGGCCTGACGGCCGAGGGGATCTACGGCAGCGTCAAGGATCTGATCGGGGCCGGAACGGGACAGGTGGCAAAGGAAGGCGCACTGTCCGCGTCGTTGACCCACTTGCCTCACGGCGACGAGCAGGGCAGCTGATCGGTTCGAGGGACCGCAAGCTCGGCTGATTCGGGGCCGGAGGACGGGAACACACGCATGCACATAACTCGGCGGGCAACTAGGCAAATCAAGGTCGGTAATCTCAAAGTCGGCGGCGATGCGCCCGTTTCCGTCCAATCCATGTGTTCGACCGACACTCGAGACGTGGCGGCCACCGTGGAGCAGATCCGGCAGCTGGAAGCGGTGGGTTGCGAGCTCATCCGAGTCGCCGTTCCCGACGAAGAGGCCGCGGCGGCCTTGCCGAAGATCAAAGCCGCCATGACCGTGCCCCTGATCGCCGACATTCATTTCGATCATCGGTTGGCGCTGCAGGCGGCCAAAATCGTGGATTGCGTCAGGATCAATCCCGGCAACATCGGCGCCTGGTGGAAGGTGGAAGAAGTGATCAAGGCCGTCAACGACCGGGGAATTCCCCTGCGCGTCGGCGTCAACGGCGGATCGCTGGAGCGTCCGTTGCTGGACAAATACGGATGGCCGTCCCCCGAGGCGCTCGCGGAATCTGCGCTCAATGCCGTCCATGCGCTCGAAGACGTGGGCTTTACCAACATGAAGGTCTCGCTCAAGGCGTCCGACGTTCACCATGCCATCGACGCCTATTGGTTGTTCGCTCACCAATCGAACTATCCGTTGCACATCGGCATCACCGAAGCGGGCACCGCGATGACGGGAGCGGTCAAGTCCGCGATGGGGCTCGGATACTTGCTCTCCCAAGGCATCGGAGACACGATGCGAGTCTCGCTCGCCGCCGATCCAGTCGAAGAAGTGAAGGTCGGCTTCGAGATCCTGAAATCGCTCGAGCTCCGTCACCGCGGCATCAACGTCATTGCCTGTCCCACCTGCGGCCGGGTCGAGATCGACGTGGTTCGCATGGCCAACGAGTTGGAGAAGAAACTCGGCCACATCAAGACCCCGCTGAACGTCTCCGTCCTCGGGTGCGTCGTCAACGGCATCGGAGAGGGAAAGGAAGCGGACATCGGGATCGCCGGCGGCGAAGGCAAAGGCATTCTCTTCAAGAAAGGCAAGTTGGTCCGCAAGGTGCCCATCGAAGAACTCATGGACACCCTGATCCAGGAAGTAGAACTCCTGGCCAAGGAAAAAGAAGCCGAAGGAAGCGGTGACGCGCACGGTCATCCCGACGAACGATGGGAGCCGCTCGTTCCCCATTCGGATCAACCCTCGACGCTCGGACGGGAAATTCCCGTTCTCCCCAATCGCTGACACGCGATTTCCATCCACAGGACGACACCGGGATCGGTCGGTTGAGATGCAACGGGAAGGCCCGCTATAATGCGCGCGTGGCGCCGTACCCAAGTGGCTAAGGGAGCAGTCTGCAAAACTGCGATGCAGCGGTTCGAACCCGCTCGGCGCCTCCAAACCGAGCTTGCTCGGCCCCGCACTTTCGAATGCGTGCGGGGAGATGATTGCACTTCCTCCAGTGAATTTGATCACCCTTCGTGTGTGACGGTCGCCATCGATCGATCAACCGTGAGTGTCCGGGAGGAAGACACTCTGTCTATAAGAAGACCTGATCCTCGTTCTGGTATCTCGAAATTGACGCGTAGAATCTCGGATGCTAAAATTTTCAGGTTTTAAGGGTTCAATTCCGGCTGCGTACACAGCCAATAATTACTGACTAAGTCTTTGGAGCGAAGGAGAGCGGGAATGGCCGTTCCGGTTTCCCAAATGGTGACTGTGACCAAATATGTGCTCACGCAAAGGCTCAAAGGCGTGAAGCGGTATCCTCTGGTGCTGATGTTGGAACCCCTGTTCCGCTGCAACCTGGCCTGCGCGGGATGCGGCAAGATCCAGTATCCCGACCACGTGCTTGATAAACGGCTCACGCCCGAACAATGTTGGGCGGCGGCGGAAGAGTGCGGCGCGCCGATCGTCAGCATTCCCGGCGGCGAACCGCTGATCCATCCTGAAATCGCCAAAATCGTGGAGGGTCTGGTCGCCCAACGGCGGTATGTCTATCTGTGCACCAACGCGATCCTCTTGGAGCGGAAGCTGGACGAGTACAAGCCGAGCAAGTTCCTTACTTTCAGCGTTCACATGGACGGATTGCGGGACGAGCACGACCTGGCGGTCTGCCGAGACGGCGTCTATGACGTGGCGGTCAAGGCGATCAAGGCGGCTCTCAAGCGCGGGCACCGCGTGACGACCAATACCACCCTCTTCGACGATGCCAATCCCGAGCGGGTCCGAAAGTTCTTTGACGAGATGATGGCGTTGGGCGTCGAGGGAATGATGATTTCACCGGGGTACAGCTATCAAAAGGCGCCGGATCAGCAGCATTTTCTCAAGCGGGCGAGGACTCGTGAACTCTTCACGCGGATCCTCAGCAGGCCCAAAGCCGGTTGGCAGTTCAATCAATCTCCGTTGTTTCTGGATTTCCTCATGGGGCGACGGGAATACGAGTGCACACCGTGGGGCAATCCGACGTACAACGTGTTCGGGTGGCAGAAACCCTGCTATCTTCTCCAGGAAGGCTATGCGAAGACCTTCCGTGAATTGATGGAGACGACGGCGTGGGACCAATATGGAAGCAAGAAGAACGAAAAATGCGCCGACTGCATGGTGCATTGCGGCTACGAGGCTTCCGCTGTACAGGACACGTTCGGAACCGTATCCGGATTCAGCCGCACCGTGAAACTGACCCTCCTGCCCACCTCTCGATGATGCGGCACGCGGCCTATGGGTTCGAGTCGTGGTGGCACGGGATGATAGGCCTCTCCGGCTTCGTGTCCGGTCATGCCGGTCACGATTGACGACCTTGCCGTGACTGACACGAAGAACCATAGCGACGGAAACCCATCCAGCTCGCTCGAAGGCCGACGGTTTCTTCCGGCCTCCCCGGCCGAACTCGCCGAGGCGATTGAATTGGCTTTCGACTATCGAGGCGACGTGACCATTGAATTGACGTCCGGCGAACGGTTGGAAGGCTATGTGTTCAATCGGAGCACCGGCGGCCCTGCGCCCGCCCTCGAACTCTTCCCCGCGGACGCTCCCGGCGTCCGGCATGTCCTCTATTCCGACATCCGTTCCGTCGCCTTTACCGGTGAAGACACCGCGACGGGGAAATCTTGGGAGACATGGGTCGCGAAAAAAGAATCCGAGCGACGGGCGGAAATCGAACGGGTCGCCGCCGATGCCAAAGCAAGGGGACACCTCTGAGCGGACCGTTTCCCGATCGTTCCTCCCTCCATCCGGCCTATTCTCTTCAGTCCTATCAATGCGGCATGCGGCGCCGTCCCAGGCGTTCGCACTCCAAGTAATTGGAAAGCCATTCGTCTTTTCGAGTGAAACACTCGTCGTGTCGTTGACAAAGCGGGGGGCCTGTGCTAAAAGGGCGGCCTCAAAATTGGGTCCGCTCGGTCTCAGCAAACGTGGCGTTGCAGGCTCACGGCGCCGCCGGATCTAACAACGAAAGGCGCGTCGGTTCCGGGCTTCTGCGAGTCACGGCGATGTGAGCATGAGATCGAAACCGCTCGGGTGGAGCCGTACCCTGGCAGCTGTGATGGTGATGTTCCCGGGGGGCGCCCTGGCCACCCACGAGGCCGATCACCGGTTTACGGTTGAAGGCTTTGTCTGTGGCGCGGAAGGCCAGGGCGTCCCGAACGTCGACGTCATGGTCAAAGACACGAAAGTGTCGTACGGACAAGTCGTCAAGACGGACAGCGAAGGGTACTACAAGGCGACGTTTCATCTGCATAACGACAATCTCGGCGATCCCCTGCTGATTGAAGCCAAGGGAGAGCAGCGGGACGAAAAGGTTCAATTTGATCCGAAAGACCTGGAGGCGGAAAGGAAGATCCAGGTCAATTTCGGCAGCGGGTGCATCAGGGACGTCACTCGCCCTCCGACGTGGGTGTACGCAGGATTGGGAGCCGGCGCGCTGGCGCTGGGCGGGTTCGTCGGAGCGAAGCTGATCCGTTCACGGAAGAAGCAGGGGCAGAAACGGGGGAAGTCGCAGGACAAGCGGAAGAAATAACCGAGGCGGTTCGTGGCGCGTCGTGCACCCCGCCCATCGGTCGGTTGATTTGGCGGGAGATGCGCGTGCGTGAGGAGATTTGTTGCCGGAAACTTAGTTGTCATTGACGCTTTTGCGGAGGACGTAGCCTCGGTAAAAGCGTCTTTTTTTCGTCCTTGAGTGGGCAAGTATTTCTTTTGATGTCATCGGAATTGATACAGGAAGAAAGGAGCTCGGAACAGTCATGAACCAGATGAAAATCGGACAGGCAGGCATTCTGTTCGCCTTGGGCCTGGTGATGGCCGCATGCGGTGGAGAGGGCGGCGGGGAAGGACCCGTGGTGCCTCCTCCTCCGGCTCCCGCGGAATATGCGGACAAGCACATGCCGGCGGGCTGGTGGACGGATGCGGGGAAGCTGGAAGAGGGCCGCAAGCTGTTCATCGGTGAAACCAATCCCGACGTGAACTGCGCAAGCTGCCACGGCAAGGACGGCAAGCCGGTCAAGGCGGGCGCCCGTGACTTCCGCAACGGCGATCGGATGAAGCTGTACTCCGACTCCGTCTGGTTCTGGCGTATTTCTGAAGGGGTGCCCAACACGAAAATGAAGGCCTGGAAGAGCAAGCTCTCCGATGAAGACCGTTGGAAGCTCGTGCTCTACGAGCGGAGCTTCGGCCTCGCCGGCAAGACGTGGGATGCCGACAAGAAACAGTGGGCGGACTCCGGCGACGTCAAGGTCGCGGCGGCCGACGCAGCCAAGTAAGCGGACTTCGGCTGGATCGAACACTCGGGACGGTTTAGGAGGGCGGCGAGCATCATGAAAACATGGCACCGAGGTCTGTTGGCCTTCTTCGCGCTTCTGGCACTGTGCGGAGGCGTCGCCTACGCACAGGCTCCGAGCGCTCCGCCGGTGGAGTTCCCGTACACGGGGAACCGGACCGCCGTTTGGATCGTCGCGCAATTGCACATCCTGTTCGCCGCATTCATCCTCGGCGCTCCCATCTTCGTCGTGACGTCGGAGTGGTTGGGGTATCGGAAGCAGGACCCGCGCTATGACCGGTTGGCCAAGGAGGTCATGAAGGTCACCGTCATTCTCTACAGCATGACGGCGCTCACCGGCGGTCTCTTCATCTTCGTCCTGCTGGCGACCTATCCTCAATTCACCACGTGGCTGATCAACCACTTCTTCCTGCTGTTCGCCGTCATCTATCCGCTCCTGTTCATCGGTGAGACGATTCTCCTCTACATGTATTTCTATTCTTGGGATGCCTGGAAAGGGCCGAAGAAGAGCCGACACATCGCCCTGGGCGTGCTGCTCAATCTCATCGGCACCATTACGTTGTTCGTGATCGACGGCCCCACCTCGTTCATGAACACGCCGGTGAAGGCGGAGGGTATCTCGCCGGCCGAGTTCCTTGCCACGGCGACGCTGTGGGACAAGATCTACAACTACAGCTGGATGCCGATGAACCTGCACCGGCTCGTCGGCAACGTCACGTTCGGCGGCTTCATCACCGGACTGGTTGCGGCCTACATGTACATGGCGTCCAAGAAGGAAGAAGACCGGTCCTACTACGACTGGATGGGCTTCGTCGGCAATATGATCGGGGTGGGTGCGCTGCTGTTTCTGCCGTTCATGGGCTATCTGCTGGCGTACGAGTTGTGCGACTACGACGCGTCGATCTGTCCCTACATGATGGCGGACCAGTTGTCGATGTTCTTCGAGATGCAGGGGGCGATGGTGGGGCTGATTTTCCTCGCCAGCAACTACTACATCTGGTTGAGCATGAAGCGGATCGAAGGAGTCGAGCGGGTTCGAATGACCATCTTTGCTCCGCTGGTCATGGTGGCGCTGCCGTTCGTCATGACCTATGTCTGGACCGTGTTCCCCGTGCCCGACCCCACGTCGCTTGCGATCCTGGTGCCTCTGGCATTGCTCCCCATGGTGCTGGGCCGATTCATTCCCATCACGGTCTCCTCGCGCACGGTGATCAAGGTGGGATTCCTCATGGTCGTGGTGGGCGACGCAATCTGGCTCACGCCGCACGGGTTCGTGCCGACCGGCGCCAAGCTCGTGGCCGACCTGGAGCTCCCGTCGGATTGGAATTTCCTCGCGCTCATGCCGGCGAAAAACTCCGCGGCGTTCACGCTGGTGTTCGTCACGATCGTGAACTACATCATCTATAATCGGGCGATCAACCAGGGCACGATCGTCTGGGGCAAGATCGACTTCGCCTCCCAGTTCGTCCTGGTCTTTTTGGCGTTCAGCGCGATCTGGACCATGGGTCTGATGGGTGCGGTCCGGTCGCTGTTGCGGAAGTATTTCCATACCTACAATCTCCTGCCGGACTTTACGGCCGAATCCTTCACGCCTACCTTGTCCTATTCGGCCTGGTGGATTACGGCCATTACGGTCGCATTTTTCGTCGTCGTCAGTTTCGCCATTTTCGTCACGCTGAGGCCCACGGAGGCCAAGGGACACGTGTCCGAAGGCAGCCCGGCCCCGGCGGGAGCGAAGTGAGCTGATCGAAGGACCTGTAACGGAAGAGGACCGCTTTATGGGTAATGTGATCAAGAAGCTGGTAGTCGGATTGGTGGTGGCGGGCGCCCTGTTCGGGATTACCATGGCGCTGGACTTTCCCTCCGTATTCCAGATGATGTTCGCGGCCTATGCCCTGCTCGGTACGGCCGTATTCATTTTGCTCGACGCCCCGTCCCTCAAGCCCCTGTACGGCGTGAAGGCGCTGCTTGCACTGGTGAGTTTCTACGTCGTTCTCTGTTTCGTCTACATCGCCGGCGCGTCGCTCTGGCCGCAATACGATCCGGAAGACGAGAAGGGAAAGATCGAAAAAATTCTGAAACCCAAGCGCGCGGCGACGGAACAGGGCAAGGCCGACGAGTTGCTGGCCAGGGCCAAGGCACTGGATGAACAGGCTAAAGCGCTGGCGGAGCGGATCAAGGCATTGGGCGGTGATCAGGCTCCCGCAGCGCAGGCGGCGGGCGGCGCGGGCGCTCCTCCTTCCACGACCGGTGCGGCCAGCGGCGACATTCTGAAGATCGGAGAAGATCAATGGCAGCTCCAGGAGTGCTACAACTGCCATAAGCTCAGGGGAGAAGGCGGCAAGAAGCGTGGTCCCGAACTCGACAACATCGGCAATCTGCTAACGGTCGATGAGCTCAAGCAGAAAATTCTCGATCCCAAAAGCTGGATGGCCGACGGTTTCGAGAAAGAGTATGAAAAGGGCAAGATGCCCGACAAATACAAGGATCTGATGGAAGAGAAGGATGTCGTCGCGCTGGCCACCTGGCTGGGCACCTTCAAGAATACGTCGGTCAATACGCCGAAGCCGATCAAGAAGAAGTAGCATGCAGCAGCCCCAACTTAAGTCGAAAGTTCACTGTTCGGATCGTGAAGTCGGAGAGGTGACGAAAGTCATCGTCGATCCGCTGTCGCGCCAAATCAGTCACATCGTCGTGTCCATGAACGGACACGGCGAACGCCAGGTGGCGATGGGGCAGGTGCAAAGCGTGACCGATGGCGCGGTCCAGTTGCGAACGAGCTCATCCGAAATCGCCGCGTTGCCCGCGTTCAAGCGCGACGAGTACGTCACCACGCATGAAGTCGAAATCGCTCATCTGGAAGACAAGATTCACGTGACGCCGGGCGAAGTGCTCGTCCCGTTCCCCGAACTGGAGAAGAGCGTCAAGCGGCGCACCTTCTTCATGAATTTCACCCACGCGATCGGCTTTTTGATCGGCCTCCCGATCGCCTTCCCCATCCTGCGTTATCTGATGAAGCCCATGTATGCCCCGTTCGACAACGGCTGGCTGAAGATCGGCAATGTGAACAAGATCAAGCAGGATGACATCGGGGTCCAGTTCAAGTACAAGAAGAAAGTCAAAGAAGCCTACATGCCGGAATCCGAGATCGAGAAAAACATCTGGATTTTGAAGGGCACGCCCGCCGTCCTCGACAAGGTCTATCAGGGCAAGGACATGGAGTTTCGCGACGCGGCGGGCAAATCCATCTGGACCAACAAGAAGGACATCCCCTACGTTGCCTTTTCGGGCAAGTGCCCCCATCTCGGCTGCGGCTACAAGTGGCGGCAACATAAAGTTCTCGGACAAGTCTTTTTGTGCCCCTGTCATCTGAGCATCTACGACGCGGCGGGCAAGGTGCTCGACGGGCCGGCGCCCAGGCCGCTGGACGCTTTGCCGATCCGCGTGTCGGCGGGAGGCGAGGTCGAAATCATCGATATGGAATTCAAGGCCGGTACGAAATCACAGATCCGGATCATTTAGCCATGGAACATTCGTCCCTTCCGAGCACCCAGCCGACCGCCATCGAAAAAGTCGTCGCGTTCATCGACGAGCGCGTCGGCCTGAAGCAGATGCAGGCCAAAATGCTGAACGAGCCGGTGCCGGGCGGCTCGCGCTGGGCCTACGTGTTCGGGTCGGTCCTGCTGTTCATCTTCATCATGCAGGCGCTGACCGGTATCCTGTTGATGTTCTATTACGTCCCGACCGCCGATCACGCGTACGCCAGCACGCAATACATCATTCACGACGTCGACTACGGATGGTTCCTCCTGAGCTATCACTTCTGGGGGTCGACCGCGATGGTCGTCTGCGTCTTCGCGCATATGTCCCAAGTCTTCCTGTGGGGCGCCTATAAAAGTCCGCGCGAAATGATCTGGCTGGTCGGATTGGCTCTCTTCGGCATCGTCATGGGATTCGGGTTCACCGGTTATCTGCTGCCCTGGGACCAGCGCGCCTATTGGGCGACGACCGTGGGCGTCGAGATCATGGACAAGACGCCGATCCTCGGCGATTTCATGGCGCGCTTCCTCAAAGGCGGTCCGACGCCGGGACAGATGACCCTGAGCCGGTTCTTCGTCATCCACGTCATGATTCTGCCGGCCGCCTTGATGGGGCTCGCAGGGCTGCACCTGTTTCTGTTCAGAGCGGCCGGACCCGCCGGACCGTTCCGCGGCACTCCCGAGGAACTCAAGGCGAAAACCGATTACTTTTTCCCGCGTCAGATCTGGAAGGACATCGTTGGAATGGTCGTGGTGTTTGCCAGCATCTGCGCCCTGGCCTTCTGGGAACCGGTCGTGCTGCTGGAAGAGGCGACTCCTGATCCCGGCGATTATCATCCGGAGCCCGAGTGGTACTTCTTGTTCCTGTTCCAGTTGCTCAGGTTGAAGATCTTTGCCGGGGAGTTCGGACAGTTCCTGGGCGCCATCGCCTTGCCGGGGGCCTTCATGGCCCTGCTGGCCGCCTTGCCCTTCATCGACAAGGACCCGGAGCGCAACATCTTCAAACGTCCGATCGCCTTGATCGGCTGGATCGTCGTCATGGTGTCCATTCTGCTGTTTACGGTCTCCGCCATCATCAACCGGGAATTTCTGGACTGATCGTTTCAGTCACACGAGCTGCCATGGCCGAAGAACGCGAATCTTTGTCTCCAACGAAAATCGGGCTGGGAGTCCTCTGGCCGACATTCTGGACCGGGCTTCCCTTCAAGCTCGCCTTTGCCGTCCTGTTTCTCGCCATGGGCATGATGCATTTTGAAGGGCGCCTTGGGCTGGCCTTCATCATGCTCCTGGCCAGTCCCGTGACGGTGTTTGCCCTGCCGATCATTACGATGGGGCTCGACTCGCACATCGGCGAGGGCGCCGGTATCGGACTGTTGTTCCTGCTCTCGATTCCCATCGACATCTGGGCGTTCGGCGTCGTCGGTCGCACCTTCTTCCTCGAGAGACTCCGCCGCGAGCCGCCGGATGGCCTGGGGATGACGCTTTGGTGGAAGAGCGCCCTCGTCGGCGCCGTTTTCCTTCCGATTCTCTGGGTCGTCGTGGGTGCCGTCACTTCGACGGGTATCGCGATCGCCCATTCGCTGATGGAACTGGAACTCCTCAAAGGGATCCCGGTTGCCGAGCGGATCAGCATCGAGCTGACGCTGTGGGGCTCGGTGGCCAGCGCGGTGTTGATCGTCCTGTTGCTGATCGGCGTGTCCCTCGTCGGGCGGTTGATCCGGAGCATGGCGCAGGCGGCGCCGCCCGTTTCGGAGAGTTACCAGGGGGTGATTACGCGATGGGATTTGATGAGGGTCCCGGCCGATCAAGGATTGATGCTGACGTCCTTGACCGGCGCCGGTGTGGTCCTGTCCCTGTTGTTCTGGGCGACGTTGCCGGTCACGACCCCTCATCCTCATGAATGCTGCAAGCAGCCGGAAGTCAAGGCCCAGCCGCCCTTGAAGCCGCTCGAAAGCTTGACGAAGAACGAAAAGGTCATCGCCCAGCTCTCGGCGCAGGTCGACGTGCTGGAAAAACAGAAGACCGAAGGGGAAGCGGACAAAGGCAAAGCAAAAGGCAAGGCAGGGAAGGACAAGGATGCTTCACCTGCGAAGAAACCGTAATGATTCCCAGAGATGAGGTGAGTGCCATGCAATACGGCGGCGCATCGATTCAGCGGGTCCTTCGGACCATCGGTGGTCTTCGCGGAGTCCTCGCCGGACTCATGGTCGCCGCGGGCCTCTTGGCCCTTCCCTCGTTCGGGGTCGCGGCGGACACTCCGGCGGCCGCCACCGAGTACCGGGACATTCCCGGCATCGGGAGCCGCAATATCGTTTGGATCATCGCGCAGCTCCATCTTCTGCTCGCCGGCTTCGTGCTGGGCGTGCCCATTTTTGCCTGGCTCTGCGAAGTCGTCGGCTGGAAAAGCGGCGAAAAACGCTACGACAAGCTGGCCAAGGAGTTCACCAAACTGCTGACCTCCTCCTACGCCACCACCGCGCTGTTCGGCGGCATTCTCCTGTTTCTCCTCATCGCGTTCTACCCGAAGCTGATGAACTACCTGACGGATATTTTCTTCCCGTCTTTCATCTTCTATTGCATCCTGTTCCTGCTCGAGACCGCGACCCTGTATCTCTACTGGTACGGATGGGATGCGATGCAGGACGGCGGCAAGAAGACGTTCCATATCTTCCTCGGCTTCCTGCTCAATCTGTTCGCCTTCTTCATCATGATCGTCCCCAATTCCTGGGCGACGTTCCAAGCCAGCCCCGTCGTGATCGCCGAAGGGACCGACCTGCAGCGCGCGTGGGCCGCGACCTGGAATCCCACGTGGTGGCCGGTGAACATCCACCGGTTGATCGCCAACGTCGTGCTCGGCGGCTATATCTGCGGCGCCTACGCGGGTATCCGGTATCTGGCCGCCAGGAATTCCGAAGAGCGCGACCACTACGATTGGATGGGCTACGTCGGCAACTTCATCGGCGTCTTCGGGTTGCTGCCGCTTCCGTTCGCCGGCTACTGGCTGATGCGCGAAATCTACCAATACAACCAGCAGATGGGCATCACCCTGATGGGCGGCTTCCTCTCCTGGCTGTTTATTCTTCAGGCCATGTTGATCGGGGTGCTCTTCCTCGGCTCCAATTACTATTTCTGGCTCGGCATCACGCACCGCATTCCGGGATCGGAAATGAGGTACCGCAAGCCGATCATGACGATGTTGGTCATCCTTCTCCTGTGTTTGGGAGTGTGGATGACGCCGCACTCGCTCGTCGCCAGCCTGGAAGAAGCCCGTAAGATGGGCGGCACGCACCATCCCCTGCTCGGCGTGTTCGGCGTCATGTCCGCAAAGATGACCGTGTCGAACCTGATGATTCTCGTCACGTTCATGAGTTTCATCATGTATTGGCGGGCCGGCAAAGAAGAAACGGCCGGCTGGGCCAAGGCCGCCAAAGCGTTGATGAGCGCCCTCTTGGTCATCGCCGGCATCGCCGTCGTCGTGCTCGGCGTGTGGGGCTATTTCGTGCCGGCGATCATCCGCATCAACTACTTCTCGACGTCGCAGGTCGGCATCGTGCTGTTCGTGATGTTGACGATCACGCCCTTGACGGCCCTGTTGTTGAAAAGCGCCAAGACCACGACCGAGATGGTCTGGGGCCGGATGCCTCCGCGGGCGGGCTACGCGTTGGTCTTGAACGCGGTGATGGTCATCCTGCTCATGACATTGATGGGCTATGCCCGGTCGTCTTCCAGAGTGCACTGGCACATTTACGGGGTCATGCGGGATTCGTCGCAATACGCCTTTTCTCCGGCGCTCGGCTACGCCGCGGCCTTCATGGCATTGAACACGTTCCTGTTCTGTCTTCTCGTGGCGTTCATTTTCTGGGTCGCGACGATGGGCGACAAGGCCAAGTCGGGAGGGCATGGCGAATCGGCCACGGGAGGATTGCCGCACGGGATGCCGGCAATGGCGGGCGGATCGCCACATCACCCGGAACACGGGTGATGAGAGTGACGAGTTTTGAGTTTTTAGTTCCGAGTTCGACAAACCGGGAACTGAAAACTAAACACTAAAAATTCGGGGACTCTATGAGTGAAGTAGTCAAGCTGCAGTTGATCGGTCTAAGCGTGGTCGGGCTGGGTATCGTCATCCTGCTGTTCGTGCGGGCGCAGTTCGCCCGGGTCATCGGGTTCGTGGCGATCGTCCTCGGTCTCTTCTCCTTGGTTGCGCTGGCGGTTCCGCAAATGGCGTCGTTGCCGCCCGCGGAGGAGAAATTCGACATCGCCACCGTCAAGACGCCGACCGACATGGCGGCCATCGGTCAGAAGATCTTCTTCAGCAAAGGCCAATGCGCGCTCTGTCACTCCATCGGTCCCAGCGAGTCGGCGCGCTGTCCGGATCTCAAGGGGATCGGAGCCAAGCTGAGCCGGGAATTCATCTATGAAAGTTTGACGCAGCCGCAGGCCTACATCTATCTGGACTACCGGCACGAGGGCCTGCCGAAGGAATATCCGGCGAGAATGCCCTACATCAACCGGAATCCCATCGGTCTGACCAAGAACGAGATCCTGTCCGTCATCGCGTTCCTGCAGCAGATGAGCGGCGAACCGATTTCCGTGAATCCATCCGAACTCGAAGTACCGGGACAGGCTCCCGCGGCTCCCGTGAAGGCCGCGGAATCAGATCCCGTCGCCGTCGCGCAAGCGCACTGAGGAGGCATTATGGGAGGGGCGCTGGTCAAGCCAATTATCCTGCTGGTCGCGGTCTATCTGGTGCTGAAGTTCATCGTGCCCAACATTCCGGGCTCGGCGCCGCTTCCGTCCAGCCTCATTTTCCTCTATCTGATGCTGGTGAGCTCCGGGATCGTCATTTTTGCGACGCTCAGCGGCGAGTCGAAAGACGCATTTTGGGGCCCGATCCAACGGTTCATGACCGGCGAAAACATCGGCGGGCTGCAGGCGCTTCGCTACGGCGTGCTGATCCTGTTTCCCCTCTTGGTCGGCTGGCAGACCTACGGCAGCACGGCGCCGAGCGATCAGCCGCCCGCCGAGAACCGGACGATTCACCCGGCTCCGCCCGGGGAATATACGGGCCTCTCGAATCCGGTTCCCAAGACGCCCGAGAACATTATGCAAGGCAAGGGCTTCTATGCGGCCTTCTGCTCGCCCTGCCACGGCGGACAGTTCGACGGCAAAGGACCGGCCGCCCGGGGCTTCAATCCGCCTCCGGCGAATTTCTCCGATCCGACGACGATCGCCATGCTGCAGGAGAGCTACCTCTTCTGGCGCATCAAGAAGGGCGGCGTGGGGCTTCCGATTGAAGGGATGCCCTGGAAGTCCGCCATGCCGCGCTGGGAAGTCGAGCTCCCGGACGAATGGATCTGGAAGATCATCATGGGTGAATACGACGGGGCGCATCAATCGCCTCGCACCTGGGAATAGACCGCCGGCCTGTGCCGGCGGACGCGAAACGAGGACAGCATGAAATCGGCAAAGCGGAAGACACAGAGGCACATGGGCCGGGCGATGCTCCTTGCGGCAGCCCTGGTCCTGTGCGGTGCGACGGCGGGTCTCGCCCAGGAGAGCGTTGCGGTTCGAGCCCCGATGGTCAAGGGCACGCTTCCGGCCGAAGATCCGGAATCCGCCGTCTGGAACAGCGCGCCGCTCTCGCAATTCCCGATGTCGCCACAAGTACATTGGCCGAACCGCATCCAGGAAGCCACCGTGAAAGACGTGAAGATTCGCGCGCTGCACGACGGCACGCAAGTGGCGTTTCTCCTGGAATATGCCGATCCGACGCAGGATCCGGACGATGCGGCCGCGCTGGAATTCATGGTCGGCGACAAGAAAGCGCACTTCGCGCACGGCCAGCCGATGGCCCAGGTCGAAGGCGGACCGGTCAACATCTGGTATTGGAAGAACAAGGACAACAAGGCGGTCGACATGAGCGCCATGGGCTTCGGCACCTTGAAGGCGCAAGCGCACCAAGACGTGAAGGCGAAAGGCGTCTATGCGAACGGGACCTGGAAAGTGGTGTTTTCCCGTCCATTGGCGACCGAACATGCCGACGAAGATACGCAGGTGAAGCCCGGTGAATTCATCAACATCGCATTCGCCGTCTGGGACGGACAAAAGGACGCCACCAGCGGGGAGTTGCGCGAAAAGGGGTCACAGAAGGCCGTGTCCTCCTGGTGGTATTTCCGTGCCGAGCCGCCCGCGGACTATTCCGGATATTTCTATGCGGCCGTGGCCATCGCGCTCGCCGTCGGATTCCAATTCGTCCTGATCCGAAAACTCAAGAAAGGGCAGTCAGCATGAAGGCGGCAAGGCTGCAAGTCATGGGAGCGGTGGCCGGCCTGATGGGGCTCTGGGCTTTGGTGGCCGGGGGTTGTGCAAGCGAGCAGCAGAGGAAAGGGCAGGAGCTCTATGCCCATTACTGCATGCACTGTCACGGCGAGCATGGCCGCCAGAACGAAGGGTTCAACTGGTCTTCCATGCCGGACCCCAAGCCCAAGGACCTGTCCAATAAGTCCGAGATGGGAACCTTCAAGGACGAGGACATCTTCAACACCATTTCACGCGACATGAAGGATACGAGCCCGAACGGCGATAAGATCGGCGACGACGAGTTCGCCGTGCCCACCATGCCGACGTTCAAGTACACGCTCTCGGAAGATGAAATCTGGGCCATCGTGGGCTACGTGCGCACCTTGCACGGCATGAAACTGGAGTTCAAGGTCGAAGAGCGGAAGAAGGAACTGACGGAGGCGCTGCAGGCCGCCCAGTCCAAGTTCGATCAAGCCAAGCAGGAATATGAAGCGGCCGAGAAGCGGGCGAGCGACGAGGCCGAAAAGAAAAGCGCCCAGCTCAAGAAAGACGTCGACGTCGACGAGTCGTCCTATGCGAAAGAGCAGGCGGCGATGGCTCAGGCGAAGAAGGATCTGGACGCCGCCCAAATCGCGCTCAATAACTTTTCCACCAGACCGGGGAAGGGCGTCAACGTGACGAGACCGGACCTGACGGTGAAGCCGGATCAGGCCGCGAAATTGGCGGAGGTCGGCAAGAACCTGTACGCGAACAAGTACGGCTGTAACGGCTGCCATAGCCTCGGAGAAGAAGGCGGCAAGGTCGGTCCCGCGTTGGATCGCGCAGGTTTCCGTCTCAACGGCACGTGGGTCTATCGCTGGTTGAAGAATCCGCAGGCCATGAAGCCGGAAACCAGGATGCCGGCATTGGGATTGAGCGATGCGGACGCCAAGGCCGTGGTCATGTATCTCAACACCTTGCGCGCCCCCAAAGCAGAGCCACCGAGCGACAAGCCGGCCAGCTGAGGCGGTCGTCAGGAACAAGAACCTGTTCGCCTTGGCTGGTTGTCATAGCGCGCCAAGGCGGCTGTTTGAGTCTGCTTACCAGAGAAATCCTGCAAGCGTTCCCGCCAGAATTCCCGATCCGATCCAGACGTGTCGATGAAACAGGGTGAAGGCTCGCGCGGCCGGAACTGATCCGCTCAGCTCCGCGACCTGTACGGCGAAGAAGCCGCCGGCCACCGCCAGCGCCGCATAGTAGATCCAGCCGATCCCTATCGACCAGCCGGCGAGCGCGAGGAAGGTCAGCATCATCCCGAGCGCCGCAGCCACGGCGAGCCACGTCCAGCGGCCGAAGAATAGGGCCGAGGATTTCACGCCGATCCGCCGATCGTCTTCGCGGTCCTGAAGCGCGTAAATGGTATCGTAGCCGATCGCCCAGCAGATCGTGGCCCCGAAGAGGAGCCACGCCGGGCCCTCGACTGTTCCACGTGATGCGGCCCAGGCCATGATCGTCCCCCAGCCGAACGCAATGCCCAGCATCGCTTGCGGAACATGGACGACCCGTTTGGCAAAGGGATAGAGCCCGGCCAAGACGACCGCGATGGGACTCAGTAAGAGCGTCAACTGATTGAGCGTCAGGACGAGCGTCAAGGCCGCTCCGAGCAGGAAGGCCGCCAACAGGCAGGCATGACCGAAGCCCAGTTCTCCCGAGGCCAATGGACGGGTTCTCGTCCTTGCGACCTCCCGATCGACGGCCCGATCCGCCAGATCATTGAGCACGACCCCCGCGCTTCGCATCAGGAAGGATCCGGCCGCGAAGGTGACAATCAATCCGAGCGGCGGAAAGCCGCGCGCGGCCAGGACGAGCGACCACAGTGTCGGCAGCAGCAGCAGCCACGTTCCCGTCTGACTGTGCAGGCGAATCAGGCGTGCAGCGGCCGACCAGGAGAGCCTCGGCTTTTGATTCCCGGCAAGCGGTTGAGGATGGGAATCAGTCAAGGGAGCCATGCGTTCCGCCTGAATCTTCATGAATTTATTCGACCCGTATCCGTCGTCCATACGGGGAGGCGGTTTCTGGCGGTGGGTCGCCCCAGACATTGGATTGGCCGACCTTAACCGAGCCCCGTGGGCCTGTCAAATCCCCGCTTCTGTTGTGCTCGAACAAGACTTTTCGGTATAACGACTATCGTGCGACTGTCGCAGAGAGATTCGTGGGTGTTCCTCCCGCGCGCGACCGGGCAAGCACTGGCATGGCTCTCGCTGTTCGTCCTCACCTCCTGCGGCCTGTTCGCTTCCCGCGACGGCCTGGGGATCGGCTACTACCTCCCGCTCACCGTTCAAGTGAGAATGGCTCCGACGATCGCGGAGGCTCAGCTTACGTATGAAGATGCCTGCGGCGCCGCCAAAGTGTTCCCACTGGGCGAAATGTTGACCACGGCGATCAAGCGGAAGTCCGGCCGGGTATTCGAAAAAGTCGTTCTTGGTGAGCAGCCTGCCGTAGCCGTGGACGGCTATGAGGATGTGTCGCTCGGGCTGGCCGATGCCCACTTCAATGCCTATCGGAAGGCGAAAAAATCCTACCCCGCCACGGTCGAGATCGGTCTCGACTTCGCCTTTACGACGGCGGACGGGACCGTGCTCTATAACAAGAAATTGAAGAGTATCGGAAAAGGAGAGGTGGAAACGACCGACGCCTCCTGCGACGTCACTGGATTGGATTCCGTCGCCCAGGAAGCCGTCGACAAGGTGACGGACGGAATGGCCAAGCAGCTCGGTACGTCGACCAAAATCGCCGCCCTTGCCGACGCCCGCAAGGCCGGTACGGCCGCTTCTCCCTCCTCGACCTCTTCGGCTCCTGCTTCGCCGCTGGCGGCGGCGGCCGACGCACCGTCTTCGACGCCGGCTTCGAACTCTCAGACTGTTCAGGCGGCTCCTGACGCAGAGCCCGCCACCATCACGTTCCGGGCGATCATCCTCGATGAGAACCGCAACCAATTGCTCCACACAGGCGAAGCTTTCGCGGTGGAGATCGAAGTCAAAAACGAAGGACCGGGTGTCGCTTCAGGCGTGGAAATTCTGGTCAGCGGCACGCCTGAATTGATCGAACAGATTCCCGGCGTGCTGTCGGTCGACGAACTCCCGGCCGGCGAGGTGAAGCGCATGTCGCTGGATGGAAAGATCGGAACGGTCAAAGAAGACACACAAGCCGAGTTAGTCTTGACCATGCGAAGCCGCTCGTCCTCGGACCGCCTGCCGTCTGCCAAGAAGTTCGTGGTCGCCATGAAGCCTGAGACGGCGCCGGAAGCGAAGGCCGTACCCATAGACGTGGATCAGCTGCCCAAAGGAGCGCTCAAGATCAAACAGCCGAAGGCCCTCGGCATCTCAATCGGGATCGGCCAGTTTCGGGAGAGCGGGCTTCAGCGGGTGAGGCACGCCGCGCACGATGCGGAGGTCGTGGCCGCCTACTGGCAGGGTGTTGTCGGCATTCCTGCCGAGCGCGTGCGACGCCTGACGGATTCGCACGCGCTGAAAGGCGATCTGACGGAGATCTTCGAAGACTGGCTTCCCAAGCAGGCGGACTCCACCACGGTGGCGTACATCTACCTGTCCGGCCGCGGCGTGGTGGAGGCTTCGACCGGCGCCGTGTCGGTGATTCCGTTCGACGGTACCCCATCGTCCGTCGCCAGGCTCTATTCGTTGCGGCGCTTGAATGAAGCACTGGCGAAATCGCCCGTCCAGTTCGCCATCGTGGTCCTCGATCTGTCGCTCGAAAGCGTGGCGCTGAAGGACGGGGTCGATCCCATGTCTCCTCTATGGGAGCAGAGGGGCCAAGGATCAGAGAAGATCATGTGGATGGTGGGGAATCGCTCCGTGCAGGAGGCGCATCCCTATGATCTCGGTCAACACGGATTGTTCACATACGAAATCCTGAAGGGCTTGGGAGGCGCGGCCGACATCGACCAGGATGGAACCGTGCTCGCCGGCGAGCTCTGCACCTATGCGAAGGGCCGCGTGTTCAAGGCGGCGCGTGAACGGTTCGGGAACGAGCAGGAGCCGCTCTGCATTCCACGCCCTGGACAAGGAGCGATGGTCCGTCTTCAGACGGTCTCCCGATTGAAGTGACGCAACCGGTCGAAGCCATCGGAGAAGTACTCCCTTACAGACCGGATACCCTGATCCTGAAAAACCTCTTGAGGCTGGACGAAAACCTGTGTAGGGTATGCATCCCCGCCAGGCGCCGGCGTAGCTCAGTTGGTAGAGCAGCGGTTTCGTAAACCGCAGGTCGCCCGTTCAATCCGGGTCGCCGGCTCCATCTTTCAACCGTTTACACACTCTGCCATCACGACCCCCGCCGGCTGTGCTGAAATTGTGCTAAACAGCCGTTGCCGGTCCAGGATCTCCACGCCATCCCGCAGACTTTCCGGGAAATGGTGGGCATACCGTTGGGTCATGCTTGGCGACTTGTGTCCAAGCAATCGTTGGACTTTATACAGGTCCACGCCTGCTTGAACGAGTCTCGTCGCAAACGTATGGCGCAGATCATGGAAATGGAAATTCTCGATCTTGGCGGCCTTCAGTGCGGCGGTAAACGCTCGTCTGAGATTGCTGCCATCCAGATGAGTCTGCGCTCCACTGCCGAACACGAGGCTCTCCCCGGTCTGGCCCTCATCGGTTCTCGTTTCATGCCGTCTCGTGAGAATGCCCTGCACGGTCTGGTTAATGGGGATGGTCCGTCGTTCGCCGTTCTTTGAACGAAAGACGGTCACGGTCCGGCGCACGAAATCCACCCCGTTCCAGTTCAAGGCCAGGATTTCACCCCGCCTCATTCCGGTATTGACCGCGAAGAGAACGAGCTCTCTCAGCCATAATGGGGCAATCTTGAGCAGTCGCCCTTCTTCCTCTTCCGTCAGCCACCGGTCACGGGTGTTTTGTTCCCGTTCCATGGACACGCGGCACACTGGGTTGTCTCTCACCCATTCCCACTCACGGCACGCCAGGTTAAAGGCTTTCTTCAGCACCGCGAGCTCCCTGTTGATGGTCGCCGGCATCACCCCATCTGCGTAGCGTTTGTTCTTAAACGCGACGATGGTTTTCGGTGTCACGTGGTGGAGCTTCGGGTCACCAAAAAAAGCTTTCAGATTCTCCACCATGTTCTTGTACCGTCGATAATGCATCCGTCTGCTCGCATGTTCTCGGAGATAGCGTTCCATCAGTTCCGAGAACGTCTTGGCTTCTTCCCTCGGCTTGTCGAAGTACTTCCCTTCGACGATTTGGACTTTCACCTTGCCGAGGATGGCTTCGGCTAGGCGTTTGTCTGAAGTTTCCGTTGATCGCCTGATTTGCCGTCCTTCGTAGGTAAAGGACATCCACCACACATTCCCTCGTTTAACGAGCCCCATCGTCATGCTCCTTTCCATCAGGGCTCGGTGATATGGTTTCCCCGTGGCGGGGAGTATAGGCGGTACGCTTGGCATCGGCAATAAGGCGATCGAGGTCAAGAGATGGAGCAGCTTTCCTATATGGGGTGGGCGCAGGTGGAGGAGGTTGCAGTGAGATCAGCCAGCGGTCGATTTCTTCAGGATCAAACCGAATAAGGCCGTAGATCTTATGACAGGGAATTCTCCCTTGTGCAGCCCAGGCATAGAGAGTCGATTGCTTGATATTTAGACGAGCGGACAGGTCCTTGATCGTGAGCATAGTATCCCTCACACGGTGAACCGTGAGGGCTACGGATAGAGATAAATTTACAATTAATCATCAATACCTTCCTTTGTGTGCTGCCCCGTGTTTATTGTAGTTGTATGTTTTGTAAATGTTTTCAATATGTATGGGGCTTTCATTGTTCTTATGTTTTCATTCAGCATGAGTGAATCCGTAACCGCTACGTTGTCGTGTAAGCCTCCTTGAGTGATAGATTGTTGGGAAACTGTCGCTGCACGCACGAGCTCGCGGTTTCCCTTCGCAAGCCGGCGGTGTCGATCTTTCCAACGTTGTGTGCTGTCAACAATCGTCCGAATAAGCCAGCGCTCACCAGCTTCGGGAGCTGCGCACGCTACGGCGAGCATCGGAGCCACGGCCTCACGAATCCACCGTTTTACATCCTCAATCGTTCTCGGAGAGTGTTCCAGGACAAGGCAACCCTTGGCAAAGCCTTCAGTCAGCGCTAACCACCATGGAAGCAGTGGTGCCCGGCACCGTTCGACCGATGATGCTTCGCGGTTGGTGTCTCGGAAATCTATGTAACCGCGCAGGATGGAAACCAGGTACTCGATCCAGTCGGAGGTCGGAAGCTTGGCGAGTGCCTGCCCGCAGGCGTTCGCACGTTCTTTGCGCAGTTCAAGTTCCCACCGGACTCCGAATCGTTCCCAATCCTCACGCCCTTTCGACTGAGCCTCAAGTCGCTTGTCATACACTCTGAGCATTGTGTTGCTCTTCGGACTTCCAAAGTAGAGGGTCTGGCCCGTGACCTCACCATTAGCCATGGATGCACCATAAAGTGCCTGAAACTTCCCTGCCCGTGTCACGCACTGCCCCTGCTCGACAGCCTGCTGCACTCGTTCAACCTGAACTGAGGATGCTCGATCATCTAGCGCGCAATCCAACCGAGTTAAATGGCCACCTTCCTCAAGGACCCATCGAAGAACGCTCTGTAATTTCTCTGGTAACCAACTCGATACGATGCCTCCCGAGAGGTCCACATGCACTTCAGCTGGGTCTGACGGTCTTCCTGATCCCATCTTGCCAATACCCCGTGTGTCAGGAGCCAGAATCCATGACACGGGATAGCCACGAAACCCCGTATTCGCCCTGGACCATTCACCTTCGACGACAGCCATGACGTTCTGTCTGTTTGATCGTGGAAGGGTAAAAGCGAGCCAATCGATGGTCAGTGTGAATCCAGAATCCATGGAACTCCAATAATCTGTGTAATGTTCCCTGTAGTTAGCGCCCCCGTGTTACCAGAACGGGGGCGGGAAGCC
>DAOLIU010000018.1:0-2928 GCA_035328385.1 Nitrospira sp.
CTTGAATCGATGTGACCTGCATGGTTGTCCTCCGAATGTCTAGCGGGATGTTGAACAGTCCTCCAGCTGCGTTCTCGCGTCGCTCAAAGGCTCAGCGTACGGCCCGAGTAAGAGCTGCTTTGGCAGCCGGCATCTATTGCTACGCGTCGACCGGTGTCAGCGATTCGGCCGATCGGCGGAAGCGATGTCCATGCGCCGCCGATCCGTGATGCTCGACCTCGGCGAAGGCCCGGGACCCGGAATCCGTCGGGGTGCCGCTGTCCGGCAATCCGGGCCATCGCCGGAACCCGCCGGGCGGGGCATTTCGACTTGGACCTGCCGGATTCGGATTGCGTCTTCCGCGGTCAGGGAATATTGAACGAGGCCGCCTGGCCGCCTGGGCGAGCGACAGCAAGACCAGTCCCAGGCCGCCGGCCGCGCAGATGATGATGACCGCGCGCCGGAGTATCCTTCGGGACCGCTTGCCGAACGTCGCAGGCTGCAAGCCTCCACTGTGTCGGTCCGGTACCATTGAGGCCAGATCGATGGACCGTCTGACGGTGTGATACGGAAATGCATCCGCGTCCCAGGGAACCGATTCGCCGGAGACGAAGCCTTTCGCCCGACGCCTCGCCAGTCTCGATGTGGACATGAGGGCTGAGAAAAGAGTCATGGTGTCTCCAACTCCTGAGTCAATACCTGGGTCATGTGGCGCGTTTCGGCCCATGTCAAGCTTCCGCGCGGAGGGTGCCGTGCGTCTTCGTATCCGCCCAGGTCCATGTCCACCAGATATTGGGACCAGGAAAGCAATGTGCCCTGACACACGCGCGGATCGGCCGGGAGGCTTTGCATGTCGAGCGTGATACGGCGCAGCATCTCCTGCATGAACCATTCGGGAACCCGGAGACGATGGGCGGGATAGATGTACCCGAACAGCAAGACATGGCTGAACAGGACCCGCCAATGGACGTTGAAGCGCCGAAGGAGCCTGGCCCAGTCCAGAAGATGGACGCGCGCACGCAGGAGATGCGCGATGTCCCCGCCGTCATAGCGGTGGCGTTCCATCACGAAGGCCTTGGACCACAGCATTTCTTCCGCCGGCACCACGTTGACCCGGTGGCCGAGGACGACCGAGGGCACGGCGTGTTCGAACCACAGGTCGTCGACCACGCAGAGACCGTTGCCGGAATTGAAGATGACGTCGACGCTGTGCTCCCCCTTCCAAGCCTTGCCCAACCAATGGGTGAACCGCCATTCGGTCTGAAAGCCGGCCCGGCTCAGACCGTCCATGAGGCGGTGCCGGTCCGCCGATCGAACGAAGAGGTCCAGGTCCTTGGTTCGGCGGACCAATCCGGTGTAGCTTTCCAATCCGAACGCGCCGCCGACCAGAAACGGAACGCCGGAGACTTCGAGAGCGGCCAGCGCCTGCCGGTAGACGTCGTGGGCCTGGTCTTCAGGCATCCCGTTCGACTGCATGGAAGTCCTCCCTGGTAACCGCAAGGGCCTCGGGCGACGCCGGCAGCGCGAGAATGCGGACCGCCCGTCTGCCGGGGAAATGTCGGCGCAGCAGCGGGAACGCGACGTTGTAGACCGGCACCCCTCCGAGCGTCCTGCCCTCCAGGCTTCCCTGATGCGCATGGCCGTGGAACAGCGCGCTCGCGCCATACCGGTTGACCGGCTCCTCCAGGCGGCTGGAACCCAGGAACGGAAAGATCTCGGGGGGTTCCCCCCGGACCGTCTCCGCGATCGGCGCATAATGCGTGACCACGACGCGCACCGGAGTCCGCAATTTTGCCAAGGCCGATTCCAGCTTCAGCGTCTCGTCCACGGACTCGCGAACGAACTGTTTCAGCATGCTTTCACCCCAAGGCTGCAGCGCGCGCTCTCCGAAACCGCCGCAGAATCCCTTGACCCCGGCGAAGCCGATCCCCCGTACCTCGACCGCCGTTCCGTCGAGAATGATCACGCCCTGATCCGTCAGAACGCGTGAGACCTCCTCCTGCTGTCCGGATTCGAATTCGTGATTTCCAAGGACCGCCAGGATCGGCAGCGGCCGCAACGCGGCCAGATGCTCCCCCAGCCGACGCGCTTCCTCCACCCGCCCGTATTCGGTCAGATCGCCGCAGAGCAGCAAGATGTCGGCGTCTTCCGGCAGACGGTGAAACAGCCCGCGCAATTCTTCGTCGGACGTACGGGGACAATGGAGATCTCCCACGGCCGCGATGCGGACCGTGCTGCGCTCGGCGGGCATGAATTCAAGACCCCGCCGATTTCGCCGCGGAGTTCCCTCCACTGTTTCGAGACATGGCCGACGGCTTCATCGGTTCATCCTCGATTATGCGAGGACTCCCTCGCTTCGCGAAGCGCTTCTTTGCCGCTTTGGGCGTACTCCTTCGCGGCCCTGCCGGCCTCCTGCACCGCCTCCTGCCCTTGCTCATAATATTCTCGGCCCCGCTCCACCGCCGTGTCCCAAGCGGCCCTGCCTCTTTCCATGGCCTCGTCCTTCGCCCGCGAAGCATAGTTCCGCAACATGCCGCGCAGCTCGGATCCGGTCTGCGGTGCGAATAGCAGCGCCACGCCGGCTCCGATCAATGCCCCCGCGATGAAGGCGGACCAACCGGTCGCCTCATCTTCGTAATATTCGTAATCGCCATTGCGCATCGCGTCCTCCTCTTCTTCTTTTATTGTGACGTGTCGTAAAAGAGAACCTCGGAATTAGCTCGAATCTGTGCAAACCTCAGACCGGCAGGCGGCGGAGCAGCATTTCGGAATATTTAGAGGTGTGACGACCTGAAATCGGCGGCGAATTACGACAGGTTGTCCTGGACCGAGATAGAATGTCCAGATTGCCCCATCTGATACATGGAGTTCGCCCGCATTGGTCGAATGTCGATGTGATCGTGCCTGGAAGGACCGCGGCAAGTTATGGATTGGTTGCGGATGAGGGTC
>DAOLIU010000018.1:3028-28518 GCA_035328385.1 Nitrospira sp.
GTGATCGTGCCTGGAAGGACCGCGGCAAGTTATGGATTGGTTGCGGATGAGGGTCCAGGGTATGCTTGCCGAATAGGGCCTCAATTTGGCAGGATCATGGTCGGGCAGGGACACTCGGCGTCGAGACGTGTCGTGGAGTCGGGAAGAGGCGATCGGCTGGCACCATCGTGCCTGGGGCTTTCCCTAGTTCGATCGACGGCCGGCAGCCCATACGATGGGGATCGTCACGGGAAACCCCTAAGCCGCCTGTTCATTGCCGCGAAGAACATCACCGTACATAAAAAGAAGAAAGGACGAGGGACATGAAGATTGCGCAGATATCTCCGCTCTGGGAAAGCGTGCCGCCGAAACTCTACGGGGGCACCGAACGCATCGTCTCCTATTTGACCGAAGAGTTGGTCCGCCAGGGCCACGAAGTGACGCTCTTCGCAAGCGGAGATTCCAAAACCAAGGCGAAATTACAGTCCTTTTGCCCTCACGCGTTGCGGTTGCACACCGGGCTGGTGAACCGCGACGCGCCGCTGGTGCTTCAGCTCGAGCGGGCTCTGGGATCCGCCGCGGACGAGTTCGACATCGTGCATTCTCATCTCGACTTTCTGGGATTTCCCATGAGCCGCCGCACGCACGTTCCGGTCGTGACGACCATGCACGGGCGACTGGACTTGCCGGAACTCGGCCCGATCTTCCAGGAGTACGCCGAGATGGCGGTCGTGTCCATTTCCAACGCGCAACGGACACCGCTGCCCGCCGCGAATTGGGTGGGCACCGTCTATCACGGCATTCCGGCCGACCTGTACCGGCCTCACGATCGGCCCGGGTCCTACCTCGCGTTTCTCGGGCGCATTGCCCCCGAAAAGTGTCCGGACCATGCCATCGAGCTGGCCAAGCGAGTGGGGATGCCCCTGCGGATCGCCGCGAAGGTCGATCCGGCCGACCAGGATTACTTCAAAGAGAAGATCGAGCGGCTGCTCAACCATCCGCTGGTGGAATATGTGGGAGAGATCAACGACGCGGAGAAAGACGATTTCCTTGGCCATGCCGCGGCGCTGGTCTGTCCCTACGATTGGCCGGAACCCTTCGGCCTCGTCCTGATCGAAGCAATGGCCTGCGGAACGCCCGTTCTGGCCTATCGGCGCGGGTCCATCCCCGAGGTCATCGACCATGAGGTGACCGGCTTCGTCTGCGACAATCTGGACGAGATGGCGGCGGCGGTCCCCCGCCTTCCGTCGATCAACCGCCAGCGCTGCCGCGAAGTCTTCGAATCGCGGTTTACCGTGGAGCGCATGGTGCGTGATTATGTGGCCCTGTATGAGCGAATGATTGCACTGCCGGTTCGGACCAAGCCTCATGCGCATGTCCGGGCCGGCGAGCATGGACTGGTGGGGATGGGACCTACGTTGGCGAAAACAGACGCCGCCTAGCGGGCGCCCCGGTCCTCCCATAGCGATCGCGACGGTGGCCCCGGTCACCGTCGCGACAGCCTCGTTTTCATGGCGTTCGTCACGGCCCGCGCGGATCGTTCGTAGTCCTTCCAGGGATCGTGCGCCTGATCCTTGAGCCGCTCCATCATGTTCAGCACGGTGAATTGATCCGATGTCAACTTCGGGTGTAATTCGTCCCAGGCGATGGGCGTCGAAACCGGCGCGCCGGGCCTGGCTCTGGGCGAATAGGCGGCGATAGCCGTCGCGCCCCGCGCGTTGCGCAAATAGTCGACGAATAATTTTCCTTTCCGCGCCCGTTTGGCCATGACGGACGTGAACCGTTGCGGAATCGTCACCGCCATGTGATCGGCGACCGATTTGGCGAAGCCTTTCGCGCCCCCCCAGTCCAAGTTCCGCTGGATCGGCGTGACCACGTGCAAACCGTGTCCGCCCGTCGTCTTCAGAAAGCACACGAGCCCGAGTTCCGTGAGCAGTTCCCTCATCAGCTGCGCCGCCTCGACGACCCGCGGCCAGGGCAGCGAAGGATCCGGATCCAGGTCGAACGTCAAGCGGTCCGGCCGGTCCGGCCGGTCGCGCGTGGCGCCCCACGTATGCAGCTCCAGGACGTCCATCTGCACGAGACCCCGCAACGCCTCGAGGGAATCCGCCGTCATGTACGTGGCGCGGCCGCCGTCCTCTTCGATCGAGACGCGGCCGATGCCCGGCGGCATTCGTTCGTTGACGTGCTTCTGATAAAAGCAGTTCTGGTAGCCGCGCGGACAACGGACAAGGGTCAGCGGACGCCCGCGCAGGTGCGGAAGGATGCGGTCGGCGACCGACTCGTAATACCGGACGAGATCCCGCTTGGTCAGGCCGATGTCGGGATATAGCACGCGGTCGGGATGAGTCAGCCGGACTTTCTCGATCGGGCCGCCGGCTTCCTCCCTCGAGATCTTCGCTTCCGGTGAAGCGCTCGCCGGCCCCGCGCCGCCTGAATCGGCGCGTTCCCGTCCGATCGACCGAGCCTCCTTGTCCGTCCGGAGGCCTTGAAAGCTGGGTTGCCGGAGCAACCCGTCCTGCGTCCATTCGGAGAAGCGGACTTCCGCCACCAGCTCCGGTTTCACCCAACGGACCCCGCGCGCCTCGCGGCCGGCCGGCGGATCGGCAAACGGAGACTGCGGTTGTTCGAGAGAGGCCAGTTTGCGTCGCAGAGTCCGCAGGGACGCCGCGGAGAATCCGGTTCCCACTCTTCCCGCATAGCGGAGCCGCCCTCGTTCATGGTAGCCGACCAGGAGCGCGCCGAACCCGGACCGCGACCCGGCCGGCTCGGTGAATCCCGCGATGACGAACTCCTGGCGCTGTTCGCATTTGATCTTGAGCCAGGTCCGGCCCCGCCCCGACCGGTAGACGGAATCCGCTTGCTTGGCGATCAGGCCTTCGAGCCCGCGGCGGCACGCCTCGTCGAATGAAGTGTCGCCCCGCCCGACGATGTGGTCGCTGTAACGCAATACCGTCCGGTCGGAGGGCGTACGCGAGCGGGAGTCGCCTCTCCGTTCCGGCTTCGAAGGATCGAGGAGCGAAGCCAGCAAGCGTTTGCGTTCGATGAGCGGCACCGATCGCAAGTCATAGCCGTTCAAGTAGGGCACATCGAAGAGACAGTACACGATCCGGCCGGTGAAATCGGCGTCGAAGGCATTTTGCAGGGCCTGGAAACTCGTCTTGCCGTCCTGGGTGAAGACGACGACCTCCCCGTCCAGCCAGGCGTCGGTCAATCCCAGTGATTCGACGGCCCGTGCCTGGACCGGAAGCTTCGCGGTCCAGTCGTTGCCGTTGCGTGAGAAAAACTGCACCTTCCCCCGGCGGATCCGGCAGAGGATGCGATAGCCGTCGTACTTGATCTCATGAATCCAATCTTCACCGGACGGCACCTTCCCGACGAGCGTGGCCAGCTGCGGTAACAGTCGTTCCGGTTGGGGCGCCTGTCTGGCGCCGGAAAGATCGCTCGGTTTCAGGGACGGGACGTGAGGCCCGGCGACGGACCGCGCGGGCGAGAACGAAGTCCCGTGATCCGCGGGTCGCGCGCGGCGTGAGGATCCGGAGGATGTCCGGCGGCGCGGCTGTCCGGAGGCGATGTCCTCCAATTGACGGCCGCTCGTGACGCTCTCGGTCGATCGCTCGACGATCTCCGCCTCCCTGCCGCGTTTGGCGCCGTCGTCTTTTTCCTTGATGAGCAGCCAGTTGTCCTTGCCATCGCCCCTCCGATCCGATTTCCCCCGAGGGTGCATCCGCACCAGGGCCCATGCGCCGTGCAGTTTCCGCCCGTCCAGCCGGAACTTCAGGACGCCGCGGCGATACCCGTCGTGTGGATCGCCGATGGGTAGCCAGGTTCCACGATCCCAGATCAGCACCGTACCGGCGCCGTACTGCTTCGGCGGAATGGTCCCCTCGAACTCGGCGTAGTCGATCGGGTGGTCCTCGACGTGGACGGCCAGTCGCTTCTGTGATGGATCGAGACTGGGTCCCTTTGGGACCGCCCAGCTCTTGAGCGTACCGTCGAGCTCCAGGCGGAAATCGTAGTGCAAGCGTGTTGCCGCATGTTTTTGGATGACGTAGAGCCGGTCCTCAGCCGGACGGTCCGGGGTCGGCCGGCCGCTCGGCTCCGGGGTCCGTACGAAGTCGCGCTTGAGACGGTAGCGTTGGAGCTGCCGGGCGACGGTGGGGCGTTTCACGGCTCGCTGGCTCCGTCGGTGGTCATGGACATTTCCGCTGTGCGCCTCCACGTGCGGCACGCGCGAGGCGCCGGTATAGAGGCAAGAATTTCACACAGATCGAGGCGGCGATACTAGGGGTTTTTCCAGTACAAGGCGCGCGGGATCGCCGGGATAGTAAAAAATAATCGACAGGTGCTCTCAATGCCTACGCATACGGAAGTGGAAATGGACAGAAGCACGGAACAGGATCATCTGGAATGCCGCAATGCGATCTTGGGCGCGTTGCCGGAGGACGAATTGCAGTTGGTCCGCGAGCGGTGCCAGCGGGTCTTATTTCACGAGGGCAAGATTCTGCAGCCGGCCGGCACGTCGTGCGAATGGCTGTTCTTTCCGATCAGCGCGGCTTTGTCGTTGATGGCGGTGACGCAGGACGGCCTCTCGGTCGAAACCGGCTTGATCGGCCAAGAAGGCATGGTCGGCCTCCTGCAGTTTTCCGGGTATCGAAGCCAGTCGCTCGAGTGCATGGTCCAGCATGGTGGAACGGTATGCCAACTGTCATCGTCGTCGGTGCGGTGGGCGCAATTGCCCGTTCTTCATGAATTGGTCCTGCGTTATGCGGGATATCGCTTGGCCGAATTGGCGCAGACTGCAATCTGCAACAGGTTCCACCTGGTGCGGCAGCGTTTGAGCCGGTGGTTGTTGACGGCCGGTGATCGCACCGGGAAACAGGAATTGGATTTTACTCAGGAAATGCTCTCGGCCATGGTCGGTGCCAGACGGCCGGTCGTGACGTCGTTGATCGGGAAAATGCAGAGCGAAGGCCTGATCGAGTATCGGCGTGGATGTCTGGTCATCCAGGACCGGTCCGGACTGAAGACGGCGTCGTGCGAATGTTACGGCATTCTGCGTGAGGCGTTGGCCGAATATCTCCGAGGATTGCCTGCCCGTCAATCTTCCCTTTAGAGATTCCGCAATCGGCGGATATCGTCAGCCACATTACAGACAGGGGCATGCCGGTCGGGTACTGTGAATCAGGACGTGGACTCGATCAAGTACGCCCAGTCGGACGCATTCGGCACGGACTCACGACCGGACAATCGCATCCTTGGCTCTCTGAGCCAGACCGATCGTCGGTTGCTGTGCGCCTCGATGGAATTGGTGTCCCTGGCGAGGGGGACCATCGTCGAAACGACGCATGAACCGACGGCCTACGCCTACTTTCCCGTCCAAGCGGTCCTCTCTCTGTTCGGCACCATAGGGGACGGGTGCAAAGTCGAGATCGGCATGATCGGACAGGAGGGTTATCTGGGTATGCCGATTGTTTCCGGCCAGGCTGCCTCCCGTGGTCATGCGACGGTGCAGCATGCCGGAACGGTCTGGCGCATGCCGGCCCACCTGTTGGATCAGGCGTTCCACACGAGCGAGCCCCTGCGCCGTCGGCTGTTGGCCTACGCGGCCGTCTGCATCACGCAATTCACGCAAACCGCCGTGTGCCACCGATTCCATTCCCTGGAGCAGCGCCTCTGCCGGTGGCTGCTCGCCATGCATGATCGGTCCGGCCTTCCCGAGATTCGATTGACGCATGAAGAACTCGCCCAGGCGATCGGCGGGCGGCGCCCGACCATCAATGCCATTACGAACAATCTCAAGCGCGCCGGCGCCGTGGCCTCGCGCCGCGGATCGGCCATCATTCTTCAGCGGCAGGAACTCGAGCGGCGGACCTGCGAATGCTACGGCATTCTGGCCAAGCACATCCGGGAAACGCCTCCCGCACATGTTCCCGATCCGGCCCCGGACCGACCGACGGGGGAGCCGGGCTTCGAATGTTGAGATGACCGCATGAGGAGCGCATGACCGCGCATCCGGTCACGGTGCTGCTGATCGACGAACAGAAGGAGGACCGCGCGTCACTTCGCCGTCGTCTTCTGGAGGTCGGCTCCCACGTTCGGGTGTTCGAAGCCGCCAGCGGTGATACCGGATTGGATTGGGTCAGGACCGTGCAACCGGATTGCATCGTCATCGAATTGCGGATGCGGGACGTCATCGGCATGGAAGTGTTGGGCCGCATCCAGACCGAATTGGCCGGAAGACGGGTCCCGGTCGTCGTCTGGACCGTGCTGAACCATGTCGCGCTCCGTACGACGGCGTCGGCCTTGGGTGTCCGCGCTTACGTCGAGAAAACCAGAGGAAGTGAGGAGAGCGTCGTCGAGGTGCTGCGGGCATGCCTGATGCGGCAGCAAGGCGCGGACGGTTGACGTCCCGTCCGCGCTTCGTTTATGACTGGCTCCGTTTCGCGTCCGACCGGGCCGGTGCTGAGGACGCCAGTCGTCGGCACCACGGAATCATCGTCACCGAGAGACCGGCCGCGATCAACTTGATCGATCCGATGGCCGCGAGCGCGGCGGCCGCTCCGAAGCCGTCGGCCAGCCAACCGGAGAGGGTCATGCCGGTCATGGCGAACGCCATGGTGCCGGTGTTGAACACGCCGAATACGCGCCCGAGCAGGTTTCGGGCGGTGCGTTCCTGCAGCGAGGCGGAAATCAGCGGCGTGATCAGGCCCGACCCCGCCCCGACTGCCGCGATCAATACCCCCGCCAGACCCGCCGAGCCCGATCGGGGCAACGCCAGTACGGCGACGCCGCCGATCGCGGCTGCACCCGCAATGAGCCGAAGACGCACGCACACCTCGGGTTGTTTCGTCCAGAACAGCCAGAGGGTCGATGCGAAGATCCCGACGCCCAGCGAAGACCAGAGCCATCCCAGCGTGGTCGGTCCGACGTGCAGCAGTCGGTCCGCGATCAACGGGAGCAGCGCGACGAACGAGGTTTCTCCCAGAGAAAAGACGGAGGCGATGATCATGAGCAGAAACAGGAGGCGTCGGCGCACGAAGATAAACGAGACGCCCTCGCGCAAATCATCGAGGACTTGGGCCACGGGACGTCCGCCTCGCCGGCTCGGGGGGGCGGGCGGCAAACGGAGCGGCAGCTTGCACAGCGCGGACAGGAAAAAGCCCGCGGCGTTGACGTAGAGGGCGTTTTGCGCCCCGATCGCGGCAATGAGCATCCCGCTCAGCGCGGGGCCCAGCAGCTGGCCGATCGTCAACGCGCTTTGCATCAGGGCGTTGATCCGCGTCAGCTGCTTCTCTTCCACCATCAAGGGAAGGGTCGCGCTCAAGGCGGGCCCGAAGGCCACGGAAAACATCGCGACGGCGAAGACCAACGTGTAGAGACCGGGCATGTTCAAGAGGTCCCACGCATAGAGGGCCGGAATCGACGCGAGCAGGACGGTCCGGGCGCCGTCGAGGACGATCATGAGCGTCCGTTTGGACACACGATCGACGACGATGCCGACGAACGGCCCGAACAGCAGGGGCGGCAGCGTCTGCAGCACGCCGATCAGGGTCATTTTGAGCGCGGAGCCGGTCAGGGCGTAGACGAACCACAGCAAGGCGACTTTGCTGACGCCGTCGCCGACCTGCGAGATGATCTGTCCCGCATACAGCCAGCGCACGTTCGGCTCGCGCAGCACGTGCCTCTGATCGTCCGTCTTGCTTGTGTCCCTATTTGAGGTCCGCATGATCCGATGCGAGGGCCATGAGCCGGCGGCATGATCGGGCGGCGCATACGGCGCTGCCGGACGGGTATGGACGCCCGACTAGGAGGGAGAAGTCAGAATATCGACCGACAGGTCGCCGGCGACGCGGCTCACGTATGTTTCCAACACGCCGTCCCGATTGCGCTCGAAGCGCAGATCGGCCGAACCCTTTCCCACCCGCAGCCGCCTGATCTCCACGTGACGGACGAAGTCAGGAAGGCAGGGACGCACGATCTCCAGCCGCTTTTCGAAGGCCTTCGGGGTCAGTCCGAGCGAGGTTTCGACCAGGTACGGCACCGAACCCGCCGCCCAGGCCTGCGGGTGACAGGCCACCGGATAGCGGACCGGCACCCCGTATTCGCTGCGGGCGAATCCGGTGAACAGTTCGGGCAGCCGATGGTCTTCGAACTCGATGGCGGCGTCCAGCAATCCGACGAATACGCGCCGGGCCTCCTCATCGAATCCGTAGCGGCGGAATCCGGCCGCGATCAGCGAATTGTCGTGCGGCCACACGGTGCCGAGGTGATAGCCCATCGGGTTGTATCGGCGTTCCCGAAGCGACAGCGTGCGGATCCCCCATCCGTTGAACATGTCCGGTTGCATCAGGCGGTTCACGACGCGGGCGGCATTGCGCTCGTCCACGATGCCGGCCCAGAGCGCTTGTCCCGCATTGGAGGAAATGACGCGGCAGGGCCGGTGCCCCGCTTCCAGCGCCAGGGCGTAACAGCCCTCGTCCTCCATCCAGAAGTCCCGGTTGAACCGTACGCGCAGGGCCTCCGCCTCCGCGCGCAGGCGGGCAGCCTGGCGCGGGTCGCCGGCCCGCTCGAACAATTCGGCGATCGAAATCTTGGCGAGGTAGACATAGCCTTGCACTTCCACCAGCGCGATCGGCGGGCGGGCGAGGCGCCCTTCGGACGTCATGACCGCGTCGCCGGAATCCTTCCACCCTTGGTTGAGCAGTCCGTTCTTCGTGTTGCCCGAGTAACTGACGTAGCCGTCTCCCGCCTCGTCGCCGTACCGGTCGATCCAGTCGAGCGCCCGCTCGACGGAGGACCGGAGCTCCTGGAAGAGTGCCAGGTCTCCGGTCCATTGCGCATGCCGGCTGAGCAGAATCAGGAACAGAGGGGTGGCGTCGATCGTTCCGTAGTAGGGCGTGTGTGGGATCTTGTTCATCCTCGCCAATTCCCCGACCCGGAGCTCGTGCAGGATCTTGCCCGGCTGCTCGTCGCGCCACCCGTTGACTTCGGCTCCCTGGTGCCGCGCCAGCAGTCGGAGCGTGTCCGCGGGCATCTCCGGCCAGAACGCCAGGGCCTGCAGCGACGCGATCAGACAGTCCCGGCCGAACAGCGTCGCGAACCAGGGGATGCCCGCGGCGAAGAATTCGTCGCCCCCCAGCGAGGTTTTCAGCATCTGCAAATCCATCAACGAACGGCGCATGACCCGGCTCAGCAGCAGACTGTCGCAGTCGAATTCCGTTTCCGGTTTCGTCCATTCGTCGCGGGAACCGCGGCCGGCGGGCAGATCGACGGCGGAACGGAAGTGCGCCGCCGCCCGCTTGGCGGGCCTCTCGACTTCGTCGATCGCCAGCGCGATCCGGAGTTGCTTGCTCTCCCCGGGTTTGAACTTGAGACGGAATTCGACGCCGGCACCCTTGACGGACGCAGGGGTCGGATCGAAGTGGATCGCCAGGCTTCGGAGGATCCCGTCTCCGCCCGAATAGGAAAAGACCAGGCGCTTGTCGATCCACCGGGGCCGCCAGTGTTTCCCCTCAGACCCCCTGAGGATGCCCCGAATGGCGAAGACGTCTTCGAATCCCGCGCGAAAGCGCATCCGCAGCGGGAACTCGACCGGCTCGAATCCGAAGTTCTGGATATCGAGGCGCTCGTGCATGACGCAGGACTCGGCGTCGATGACGCGTTCCCACTTGAGGCCGATGGTTTCCCGATCGACGGTTCGGCCGTCTGCGGCCTGGAACTCGGGGGTGGTCAATTGGAAGACCGCCCGGGCTCCTTCCGACGAGCGGGCCGCCAACGGCTCCGGATGCTCGTCTCCCACCATCAGTTCATACCCGTTCAGGTAGCGGCAGTCGTGATAGTAGAGTCCGAAGCCGTGTTCCTTGGTCAACGGCACGTCGCCTTCCGGCTGCGACAGGAAAAACACGTTGCCCTGCTTGATGACGACGGCTTTGGCGATGCTGTATGCCACGGTGTCTGCGTCCTCTCTTTGCGTCGCGTCGCGTGCCGAGAACCGATCCCGTCAGACCACTTCCCGGATCTTGTTCTCCACCACGGTTCGGATGATGTCCCAGCGGTCCGGCTGTCCCTTGGCGAGCGCCTTCACGAACTGCCAAGCCTGGTCGGTCGTCAGCTTCCCCGGCAGCGGCGGCTCGTTGGGATCGACGACTGCTTCCACCAAGGCGGGGCCGGACTGTTCAAACGCCTCCTTCAGGACGCCGCCCGCCAGTCGGGGATCGGCCACGTGCCAGCCGGGGACCCCGCATGCCCGGGCCACCCCGGCGAAGTCGATCGGCTGCAATTGCACACCGTACTGCGGATTGCCTTCAAAGGCCAGCTGTTCCCACTTAATCATGCCGAGCTGGTTGTTCTTGATGACGATCACTTTGACGGGCAATCGGTACTTCGCGATCGTCGCCAGCTCGCCCATCAGCATCGTGAGGCCCCCGTCTCCCGTAAAGCAGACCACCTGCCGGCCGGGAAATGCCACCGCCGCGCCGATACTGTACGCCAATCCGTTGCCCATCGTCGCCAAGGTGCCGGAGGCGGAAAATTCCATGGCGCCGCGGATCATAATATGCCGGGCCGCCCAGGTCGTCACCGTTCCCGTGTCGCAACAGACGACGGCGTCGTCCTTGAGGAACTCGTTCAAGGCCCGGGCGACGACCTGCGGCTTCATGGGCAGGTCGCTGCGGGTGGCCCGCGTCTCCATCAGTTCGTTCCATCGGGCCATGCGCTGCTGGGCCTGCGCCAGAAAGCTTCGATCGGACTTGTCTTCGAGCAAGGGCAGCAGTCCCCTCAGGACGTCCCAGCAATGTCCGGTCAACCCGACCTCGACGGGATAGCGCAGCCCGATGCGTGACGGATCGAGATCGATTTGCACCGCCCTGGCCTGGTTCGGACGCGGATAGAATTCGAGATAGGGAAAACTGCTGCCGGCAATGAGCAGCCGGTCGCAGCCTTCCAGAACTTCCTGAGACGGCGCCGTGCCCAGCAAGCCGATGCCTCCGGTCGTGAGCGGATGATCGTCCGGCACGACGGCCTTGCCGAGCAGCGCCTTGACGATCGGAGCTCCGAGCTTCTCCGCCACGGCCAGGATTTCCTTCCGGGCCGTCAGGCAGCCGCGTCCCGCGAGGATCGCGACCCGCGACCCGCCGTTGAGCAGGTCGGCCGCCTTCCGCAGCGCCGCCCGAGGCGGCAGCGGCATGGCGTCGGAATACAGGTCGCCGCTGTGGCGCGCGACGTTGGCCTGGGATCTCGGTCCCGACGACGACCAGTCCTGAATGTCCTTCGGCACCGTGACGTGCGCGACGGTGCGCCGCGCGATGGCGGTCTTGATCGCCTCGTCGACGACGTTGCAGACGTGGGAGGCGCTCATCACCCGCTCGCTGTAGGCCGCCACGTCGCCGAACACCCGGTCCAGATCCACGTCCTGCTGATAGCGGGTGCCGATCAGGTCGTGGTACGTGTGGCCGGTGATGGCGAGGACCGGTTGACCGTCGGACTTGGCATCGTACAAGCCGTTGACGAGATGGAGGCCGCCGGGACCGGACGTCGCCAGGCAGACACCCAGGCGCCGGGTGAACTTGGCGTACCCGCAGGCGGCGAGGGCCGCCGCCTCTTCGTGTCGAACCTGGATCAACTTGATGCGGTCCTGGCGCCGGCGCAGGGACTCGAACAGGCCATTGATGCCGTCTCCGGGCAAACCGAAGACGGTATCGACGCCCCAGTCGATCAACCGGTCGACGAACAGGTCTGCGACTGTGTCGGCCATGAAGGTTCCTTTCCGCTCTTCGTCCCGTCCTTGTCCGCCGGACGGCGAAATCCGCATCCGCGCCGGCCGGCGGCCCGTGTCGGATGTGAGTTACGCGCTCCGTGTCTTGAGGTGGGCTCGCAGGACCTCCGCCACGCTCCAGGCTTGGGCGATGCACCCGCGGGGCCGGTACGGAGGTTCGGCGTCGAAAATTTCGCTGATCGTGCCGATACCGGCGTCCTGGAGATGCGTATGAAACGCGGCGAGCAGGCCATGCGCCGCGGCCCTGTCGTCATCGACGAGCAATCGTGCGTCGATATAGTGGCCGATGAGCCAGGCCCATACGGTCCCTTGATGATACGCCGCGTCGCGCGCGCGCAGATCGCCCGCATAGGTGGACTTGTAGTCGGGATGCGTCCGCGAAAGGGTGCGCAAGCCGAAAGGAGTGAGCAGGTGCTCGGTGACGGCCTCCACGACCGGCCGCCACCGTTCCCGCCGGAGCACTGGAAATCTGAGCGACAGGGAAAAGATCTGGTTCGGGCGCAGGCTGGCGTCGTCGCCCTGCTCGCCGTCGACCACGTCGTACAAGTGCCGGCCCGGCTCGTACCAGAAGCGGCGGTGAAAGGAGTCTTCCGCCTGGGCGGCCAGTTCGCGCCACGGTTCAGACGACTCTCCCTCACGTTCGGCCCAGTCCCCCATCAGGCGCAGCGCGTTGTACCAGAGGGCCTGAATTTCGACCGGTTTTCCCCGGCGCGGCGTGACCACCCAGTCATCGACCTTCGCATCCATCCACGTGAGCTGATAACCCGCCGCGCCCGCGCGGAGGAGCCCGTCTTCCGGATCGACGCCGATGTGAAAGCTGGTGCCTTCCCGGTGCCGGCGAATGATTTCTCGCAGCAGGGGATACAGCAACGACAGGGTCTGGTGATCGTGGGTCACCGAGAGGTACCGATCCAACGCGTGAAAATACCAGAGGGTGGCGTCGGCCGTGTGATACAGGCCCTCCCGCGCGCCTTCCGGAAAAAGATTGGGGATCAACCCGTCTTTGACGTGCCGCGCGAACGTGCGAAGGATCGCCTTGGCTTCCTGATGCCGTCCGGTGCACAGCGTCAGCCCTTCCAAGCTGATCATCGTGTCGCGGCCCCAATCGCCGAACCAGTGATATCCGGCGATGACGGTCCTGGCTTCGTCGCCCGACGCGTGCGCCAACACCTGCTCCTGGGGTCTCGCTCCCGGCATGACGATGAACTGGTCCGCGGCCAGCATCAGCTGATCGGCATAGTCGTCCGGGGGCAGCTCCGGCGCGGATGGAAGCAGTTTGTCCAATCGGCGCCGCTCCGCCTCGAAGATCTCGGGCGCGTCCGTCTCCAGTCCTTCCCAAGACTCCACGCTGAACAGGATGGCGATCGAGTCTTTCGTCCGGAGATCGACCGAGAAATATCCGGGGCTGAAGAGGTCTTCGACATGATCGGATCCGCGGTCGCGGTCCACCCGATAGGAGACGTTGGCGCTGACGAGGGCGTCGGCCGTGAACAGTCCCCGCTGCGGCCGTAAGCCCAGCTTCAGGGCCGGCATCCCGTCGGGCAGCGCGACCTCGTACCGCCGGTCCACGATCGTCAAGGGCCGGGGAACCGCGCCGTGCTCGGACAGCGGCGCGTCGTGCAACCGGCAGGTGATGAAGGGACGCAGCCGCAGCCGCACGGGCGGCCCCTCGCGCAGCCCGTACTGGAGGTACACCGTGTTTTGTCCGTGGGGCGCGACGACTCGTTTCTCGATCACCGATCCCCCTATGTTGAACGTCCACACCGGCGTCTGGCGTTCACGGCGGAAGCCCTCGAGGCGGCGGAGCCCGTCGCCGTCGATCGTACCGTCGGCGTATTCCGCGCCGGCCAGGAGCAGCGGCTCGCCTCCCTGCTCGACCGTTTCATCGAGGCGCGGAACGATCACGATGCGGCCGCGTCCCGGGATATCCGGGATGAACAGCCCGTGGTAGCGGCGGGTCGCGATGCCCAGCAGGGACGTCGATGCGTAGCCGCCCGTCCCGTTCGTCACCAGCCATTCCTTGCCGAGCCATGACGACACGTCGTCGTACGACGGTGCGGAATGGATCGGTTCATGGGCCGTCATGGTCATACAATGCTCGCGGCGTCGCTTCCGACGATGATCAGGGTTGCGGCGTCTCCGGCTTCGCGGGGATGAACAACGTGGCGGTCGCGCCCGGCACCACCCAGCCCCGTTCCGACAACGGATTGACGGTGCCGGGCCCGCCATAGAGCGGATGGTCGCTCGACCAGCGCAAGGTCCAGGACCCGCCCGCGACGGGGGCCAGCAGCGGCTCCGGCGCCGGAATCAACGGCACGTCCGCCCCGAGATTGACGACCAGCAGACGATCCTCGTCGGCATCGGTGAAATAGCGCAGCACCAGCGCCTGCGGACCGAGTACCGCCCCGTCGATCGACCGGCGATCCTGGCGGGACAGCACGGCGTCCTCCCGGCGCAGGCGCAGCAGGTCCTGGTGGAGGCGATACTGTGCGGCGTGGCGCGTCCGTTCCGACAGATCCAGGCGCGATCGTTCGAACGTGGCGACGTCCCCCGGGTCCGGCATCACCCCCTGGGCCTCCGCGGTGGCATAGGGCGGAAACTCGGACAAAAACTTCTTGCGCCCTTCGCGGACTTTCCCGGCGAGTTCGGGCACGTGATCGGCGAAAAAGAGGAACGGGGTGGACGCGGCGAATTCCTGGCCCATGAACAGCAGCGGCGTCTCCGGGGCGAGCAGGAACAGCGTGACCAGGGCCCGGTAACAAGCCGGGGAAGCGAGCGCATGGACGCGGTCGCCCCACAAATGATTCGCGATCTGATCGTGATTCTGCATATAAAAGACGAATCCCTGGGCCGGCTCGTCTTTGACCACGGTGCCTCTTGGAACACCCTGCCACGCGTACCGCTGACCTTGGTACAGGAATCCCCGCTTGACCACGGACAGCAGCTCCTGCGCGCGCCCGCGGTAATCCGTGAGGTACGCCTCGCTCCGGCCGGACAGGGCCACGCGGCAGGTATGGTGGAAGTCATCGCTCCAAATCCCGTCGAGGCCCCATCCGCCCCGTTCGACCGGATGAATCGCCTCGATCCGCTGCGACTCGCATTCCGCGATCAGGACGATCGAGCGTCCGGCCGCCGCGGCCCTGGTTCGCTCGGACAGCTCGGCCAAGATGTGGCGCGGCCCGTCGTCGTAAATGGCATGGACGGCGTCCAAGCGCAGGCCGTCCAGACGGAACTCGTCGATCCAGTAGCAGGCGTTCTGCAGGACGAAATCCCGCGTGCCGTGCGCGTTCGGTCCGTCGAAGTTGACCGCTTGTCCCCAATCGTTGGGGTGCCGGTCCGTGACGTAATCGTCGCTGTAAACGGGCAGGTAATTGCCGTCGGGGCCGAAGTGATTGTAGACCACGTCGAGAATGACCCCGAGTTCCCGTTCATGCGCGGCGTCCACGAAGCGCTTCAACGCCTCATGGTCGCCGTAGCAGCGGCATGGGGCAAACAGCGCGGCGCCGTCGTATCCCCAATTGAAGCGGCCGGGGAATTCGGCCAGCGGCATGAGCTCGATCAGGGTGATGCCGCAGCGCTTGAGTTCGTCGAGTTGGTCCGCAGCCGCGTCGAGCGTGCCCTCCGGCGTAAATGCACCGACGTGAAGCTCATACAGCACCTGGCCGCGCAGCGTCGTCCCGCGCCAGCCGGACGTACGCCAGGCATAGGCGCTCGGATCGACGATCAACGACGGGCCATGCGGTCCGTCCGGTTGGAAACGTGAGCAGGGATCGGGGAAACTGTCCCCTCCGTCCACGCGGTAGCGGTACGACATGCCGGCTGCGGCGGCCGATGCCGACCCGGAAAAGTATCCGAGAGGATCTTTCGTCAACGGCAGGCTCCGGTCCGTCCCTTCGAACACCACCTCTACCCGGTCCCGCTTCGGAGCCCAGACGCGGAATGAGACGCCGTCTTCCCCGACTTGTGCGCCGAGCGTCATCGTCCAATGCCGGGGCTTCTGATCTGCGGAAGAAGCGGGTTTGCGAGACGAAAGGGGCCGAACCGTCGCCATCGTCGAATGACCTCTCAATCAACGTCCTTCTCATGCACATGTAGCATTTACGACCGGCACCCAAGACTGGGGAGGACCCTAGCATGCGGAGAACATGGCCGACTCCCCGCGCGGATACGAAAGCCCCAGCCCTCCCGCGGAAATTCCTTCGGGATCATGTCGTCGAAGGCCAGGGCCTTTCCCAGGCGCAGGCGGCAATCGTACCCAGTTATTTGTAAGTAAGCTACGCCAGGGGGCGAAAAATCTTGAAGGAGACATAACCATGAACATGGAGAGACGTGGACACGGAGGACGGCGGCGATTCTGGGGCCCGCTGTGGGGAATGCTGGTCGTTTTATCCGGCTGCGATGCGACGGTCGAGTTGACGAAGGCTCCCTTCGACGCGACGACCCATCTGACGGACGGCACCTCCAACGCGAGTTCGGAATTCCTTGAGCCGACCAAAGAATTCTCTTCGAGCACGACGCCGGGCTCCGACGCCGGCATCAATCGCGCCAAGGCCAAGCGGAAGCTCGAAGTCTTCGCCCTTTACACCCATGACAATCTGCGGACGGACATTTCCAGGGGCCGGGGGGAATATCTGACCTCGCTCGCCTCGATGGCCGGCGTCCCGCAGGACCGGCGCGGCTGGTTCGATCGGCACATGCAACGTTCCTATGCCACGTTGTTCGACGACGCGGTTGCCGCCAAGGAGTCCACGGCTCGAATCGTGGAGGCCGCCTGGGTCGCCGGCTACGGGCGCTGAGGATCAGGGACGTCCTGAAAGCGCCTTCACGATCTTCGCGCGGTTCTTATCGAAAATGCCGCCCAGGATCACGGCGTAGGACAGCAGGCGGAACGCGTAAACCAAAGGCTCGGATTCCGAGTTGGCCGTGGTGGTGATCAGGAGCACCCGGCAGACCATCTGGACCGCGAACGACGCGGCAAAGTACAGGAAGAACCGATCCTGTGTGACCAGCCAGTATCGGAGAAAAAACAGGCCCGCGACCAGATCCCCCATCGCGAGGGCGCCGAGCAGGAAAATGCCGACGTCGTGCATGCGGGCCTATTCCTCCTCGAAGATCAGTCCGCGAAACAGGACGGCGAGGGCCAGGAGCGCGATCAAATAGCGGGGCACGCTGAGGTCGATCGTCACGGGGAAGACGACCTTGTCGACCATCAGGAGCAGATTGTTCACCGTCGAGACGACGAAGAACATGCCGATCCACAACAGCAGTTTGTAGGCGGTTCGCGCGTAGGCCTGGAGCAGCAGCCAAGCGCAGAGAGAGGACGTCAACGCGCACAGACCGTAGATCAGCATTCCCATCATGGGTCTTTTGTCTCCGGAAGGTCGAAGGCCCGGGAGAATTCCTGGAGGCGGTTCTTGGACTTCTCGTGCACGAGATTCGATACGGGAACGAGATGCTTCGTGTAGTAATAGGCGAGCCGGTCGACCATTTCACGCAGGTCTCCCGACTGCGGCCGATAACGCCAGCGACGGTTCGGCCCTTCGTCGCGGGAGATCAACAACTCCGCGGCCTCCAGCTTGACCAGGACCGCACGCCCCTGTTCGGTCCCCAGGTACAAACGCTGGGCGGCGGCTGTGTCCTCCCACCACGTGTCGGGACTGTTACGCAATAAGAGCAACGCTTCCAGCTCGGCGATCGAGTCGATGCGATCCAGGATAAACCGTCTGATATCGGGCGGAATGATCGAATTCATCGGGTCAGTCCGACCGGGGAAATGTCTGTGAGGCCGGTTGAGGAGGCGACATCTCGTCGGCGGGCGTGGAGGGGTTCGCTCCGGACGCCGGTCGCTGCCCGAGACCGGCGGCGAGGATCGTCTGTTTCAATTGGTCGGACACCGATCCTTTCGTGAGATAGGCGAAGGCCCCCGCGTCTTTCAGCGCTTCGCGGTGATGAGCGCTCGTATGCATCGAGAGCCCGATGACGACGGTCGACGGCAGCCGTTTTTTGAGGCGCCTGGTGGCCTCGACGCCGTCCATTTTCGGCATATTGATGTCCATGATGACGACTTCCGGCCGCAAGGTCTCGGCGATGGCGAGGGCCTCCTCGCCGTCGGCGGCTTCGCCCACCACCGTCACGTCGGTTCCGTCTTCCAGAAGGCCCTTCAGCCCCTGCCTCATCAGCGCATGATCGTCAACCAGCAACACGCGGATCGGCGGCCGGGTCTGCAACGGACCTGCCGCGGGACGATCCGTCTCGGCCGACCGGCGCAGTAAGGTCTCGGGCGCGGTCTCCGGATTCTGGATCCATGCGCCGCCCTGGCCCCGCGCTTCCGTCCGTTCCCTCAATGGAAGCGTCATAGCGGCGGTCGTTCCCGTTTCCGGAGTCGAAGCGATGGCGAACCACCCTCCCAGGGCTTTCATCCGTTCCTGGATGCTGAACAGACCGAATCGCGCCGATCGTTCGAGCTCGGCGGGATCGTCGTCCGGCGGCTTCCGGTCCACCGGATCGAAGCCCTTGCCTTCGTCCTGCACCTCGATGCGCAGGGTGCCGTCGGTCACGCTCAGGCGGACGGTCGCCCGATCGACGCGCGCGTGCTTCGACACGTTGATCAGCAGCTCGCGGACGGATTGAAAGAGCAGGATGGCTTCGTCTTCGGCAAGCGGCAAGGCGTCGGCGGCGTCGATCTCCACCTCCACGGTCAACTGGTGTTTGTGCATCTGTTCGGCCAGCCATCTGATCGCCGACGGCAGGCCGAATTCATGCAGCACCATGGGGGTCAGCTGGGCGACCAACGACCGGGTGTAGCTGAGCGCCTGCTGGAGAACTTCCGTGGCTTGGTCCAGCCATCCCTCCGTTTCCGGATTGTTCTGCTTGGGGCGCGCCTGGGACACTTTGAGATGCGCGCAGACCAGCAGCTGGGCCAGATAGTCGTGCAGCTCCGTCGCCACCCGCCGCCGTTCCCGCTGTTCCGTGACGGTCAGTTCGGACGCGAGCGCGCGCAGCAGGTCCTGCGAGGTCACCAGCTCTCTGGTCCGCTCCGCGACCCGCTGTTCCAATTCCTCGGCCAGGCGGCAGACTTTCTCGTGAATGGCGTGACGATCGGTCACGTCCCGGTTCGCTTCCAGTACCAGCACGTCCTCAGGACCGTCCGGGATCGGGACCATGCGCGTTTCGACGAGGACGGTTTTGCCCTCTTTCGTCCGCTGCCGGACTTCGCCGTACCAACGACCCGCTTCGAGGAGCCGGCGATCGAAGTCCGCGGGGGGGCAAGGCAGCTCGGACTCGAGCAGACGGTGCACGGACCGTCCCGTCGCCTCCGCGACGGTCCACCCGTAGAGTTCGGTCGCTCCGCGATTCCAATACAGGATGCCGCCGCCCATCCGCCAGACGATGACGGCCTCGTGCGTCTGCTCGAGAAGATCGGCCCGCCAGCGGAGCTCCGCCTCGGCGCGCTTCCGTTCCGACACGTCCCGGAGAATGCCCATGTAACAGGCTTCCCCGGCGATGGACGACCGGCTCACGGCGACTTCGAGAGGAAATTCCGCTCCCTGCCGTCGCCGTCCCGTCACGTCCCGTCGAAGACCCTCTCCCGGAGCCCGGCGACTTTCGATCCGGTCCGGGGCCGACTCGCGGTCTTCGAACCAGGCCGGGATGAGCATCGTCACCTTGCGGCCCAGGAGATCCTCGCGGCGATAGCCGAACATCCGCTCGGTGGCGGCGTTGCAAGAGATGATGGCGCCCCCGGCATCGAGCGTGATGATGCCGTCCGTCGCCGTTTCGACCAGGGTGCGATACCGCTCTTCGCTCTCACGGAGAGACTTCTCCGCCTCGTGCTTGTAGAGCACGATCTCGATCTGGGTGGTGATGTCGCGTTCGTCGAAGGGTTTGAGAATGTAGCCGAACGGCTCCGTCATGCTGGCCCGCTGCAGCGTGCTCGCGTCGGAATGGGCCGTCAGATAGATGACGGGAATGCTGCGGGCTTCCCGGATCCGCTCCGCCGTTTCAATGCCGTCCATCTGGCCGGCCAGCCGGATGTCCATCAGCACCAGGTCCGGCAGTTGGGCCGCCGCGGTTTCCAGGGCCTCTTCCCCGTCCGAGGCGATGCCGACGACGCGGTAGCCCGCCCGCTCGAGCTTACCGGCCAGATCCGCCGCCACGACCGCTTCGTCTTCAACGATGAGAATGTTGCCCTTTGGCATTTTCTACCGCCTTGGTGCCGGACGAGGCATTTCGGGTGCCCGCCGACAGGTTGAATTGCAGCTCGAACGTGGTTCCGGATCCGTTGCGGAGCGTAAGGTCCGCGTTGAGCTGCCGGCTCAACATTCGGATGAGCCGCAGCCCCAGCGAGCCCGCCGCCTGCCAATCGACCCCCTCCGGAAGCCCCCGGCCGTCGTCGCGGAACACGAGCCTCACCACGGTGCCCTCGACGCAGGTCAATTGGATCTCGATGGTGCCCGACTCCCTGCCGGCGAACGCGTGTTTCAGACTGTTGGTCGCCAGCTCGTTGAGAATGAGGCCGCAGGGAATCGCCATATCCACGGGAAGGAGCACGGGATCGAGCTCCATGCGCAGGCTGATTTTCGACGACGTCGCGCCGTGGGCCAGAAACAGCTCGTCCATGACGTTGCGGATGTACGCGCCGAGCTCGGCGTGGGCCAGATCGGGCGATTGATACAGCTTCTCGTGGACCAGCGCCATGGACCGCACCCGGTCGCGCGCGTCCTTGAAGAGGGCGCGGACGACCGGATCGTTCAGCCGGTCGGCTTGCAGGTCGATCGGGCTCGAGATCACCTGTAAGTTGTTCTTCACCCGATGATGGATTTCCTTGAGGAGGATCTCTTTCTCGTGCAGCGACGCCTTCAATTGCTTCAAGCGCTCCTCGATCTCCGCCTCCATGGCGCGGTTCATCGTCGCCAGCGCGCGGGTCTTTCGGAAGAGGTCCACGAAGACGCCGACCTTCGACTTGAGGATGAGCGGGTTGACCGGCTTGCTCAGGTAATCCACGGCGCCGGCGCCGTAGCCTTGCAGGATGTCCGCGTCCTCTCGGTAATAGGCCGTCAGAAAGAGGATGGGTACGTGTTGGGTCCGCTTCCGCTGTTTGATCAGTTGGGCCAGTTCGTAGCCGCTCATCTCCGGCATCCGCACGTCCAGCACGATGACGGCGAATTCTTCGGCGATGAGGGTCAGCAACGCCTCGTCCGCCGTCCTGGCTCGGACGAGCCGGTGGTCCGGCGATTCGAGAATGCTCTCGAGCACGTCGAGGTTCCTGGTATCGTCGTCCACCAGGAGAATGTTGACGCGGTCTTTCATCCCGCCTTTGGCGTCCATGACGTTCAGACCAACCGGTCCCCGGCCCTTTCGTCAGTCTCTGGCGTCATCGGTACAGCCACACCCTCAGCATCGAGAGCAGCTGGTCCGTATTGACCGGCTTCGCCACGTAATCCGACGCGCCGGCCTCCAGACACTTTTCCCGATCGCCTTTCATCGCTTTCGCGGTCAACGCCAGGATCGGCAACGACCGGAATTTGGAATGCTTGCGGATCTCCCGGATCGTGGCGTAGCCGTCCATTTCGGGCATCATGATGTCCATCAGGACGACGCTCAGGTCCGAGGCGTCGCGGATGATCTCGATCGCCTGGCGCCCGTTCGTGGCGCTGACGACGTCCATGTCCTGGTTTTCCAGCACGGTGGTCAGCGCGAAAATGTTTCGGGCGTCGTCGTCGACGACCAGCACCTTGTGGCCCCGCAGGACTTCGTTGGACTCGTGCAATCGCGCCAGCAACCGCTGTTTCGGTTCCGGGAGGTCCGCGACCACCCGGTGCAGGAACAGCGCGGTTTCGTCGAACAGGCGCTCCGGCGACCGCACGTCCTTCATCACGATGCTCTTGGCGACGGACTTGAGCCGGCGTTCTTCCTCGGCGTTCAGGTCTTTTCCCGTGAAGACCACGATCGGCACGTCGCCCAGCGCCGGATCGGTCTTGATCTGGTCGAGGAGATCGAAGCCGCTCATGTCCGGAAGGCGGAGATCGAGCACGCAACAATCGAAGGGCTGGGTTCTCAGGCACTCGAGCGCGGCGGCGCCCGTGCCCGCGTCGACGATTTCGATGTCGTCGTGCAGCAGCAGCTCGCGGATGCTGCGGCTTTCCAGCTCGTTGTCCTCGACGACCAGCAGCCGCTTGAGATGGGGCGTGATGAAGTTGCGGATCCGTTCGAAGCACGATTCGAGCCCCTCGGTCGTGACCGGCTTGACCATGTAGGAGAACGCCCCGTGAGAGAGGCCGTGCTGCCGCTCCTCTTCGAGCGAAATGATCTGCACCGGGATGTGACGGGTCTTGGGATCCATCTTGAGATTGTTCAGGACCGTCCAGCCGAGCATGTCCGGCAGAAAAATGTCCAGCGTGATGGCGACGGGTCGATACTCCGCGGCCAGCTCCAAGGCCTGGGCGCCCTTGGTGGCGACGACGCCCTTGAAGCCCTTGTCGCGTGCGAGGCCGAGGAGCACTCTCGCGTAGTGCGGGTCGTCTTCCACGATGAGCAGGACCGGATCGCCCGGCCTCGCCGACTCGCGGTCGTCCGGGATCTTGTCGTCCGCCGATACCGGCAGAATCGGCAGGGCCGGGGCCGCCTGGCCGAGCGTCGCCGCCGCGCCGCCCGGCCGGATCTCCGCCGATGACGGCCCTGTGTAGATCAACGGCAAATAGAGCGTGAAGGTGCTGCCCTGCCGGGGCTCGCTGAACAAGCGGATCTCCCCGCCGAGCAGCGTCGCCAATTCGCGGCTGATGGCGAGCCCCAGCCCCGTTCCTCCGTACTTGCGGCTGGTCCCGGCGTCAGCCTGCTGGAACGCTTCGAAAATGAGCTTCTGTTTTTCGGGCGCGATGCCGATGCCCGTGTCGACGATGGACAAGGCCACGACCATCTGGGCCCGGCTCAGTACGGGATGGTCCGCCGTCCATCCTTCGGCCGCCAACCGGACGTGCATTGCCACCTGTCCGTGCGAGGTGAACTTGAAGGCGTTGGACAGGAGGTTTTTGAGGATCTGCTGCAGCCGCTTGGGATCGGTCGTGAAGGCGCGGGGCAGGCTTGCGTCGAACTCCACGTGAAAGGGCAGATTCTTGGACTCCGCGACGTGGCGGAAGTTGCGTTCGACGCTGTCCCGGAGGGACTGGAACGTCATTTCCTCGGCTTCGACCGTGACCGTGCCGGATTCGATCTTCGAGAGATCCAGAATGTCGTTGATCAGATTGAGCAGGTCCGACCCGGCGCTGTGGATGTTTCTGGCGAACTCCACCTGCTTGGGGGTCAGGTTCCCGCTCGTGTTGTCGCCGAGCTGCTGCCCCAGGATCAGGATGCTGTTGAGGGGCGTGCGCAGCTCGTGGGACATGTTGGCGAGAAACTCCGACTTGTACTTGGACGTCAGCGCCAGCTCCGCCGCCTTTTCCTCCAAGGCCCGCCGCGCCAGCTCGACTTCCTTGTTCTTCCGTTCGACTTCCGTGTTGCGCTCGGCCAGCTGCTTGGCCTTGCGCTCGAGCTCCTCGTTGGTCTGGGTCAGCTCCTTCTGCTGCGACTGGAGCTCGATCGTGAGCTGCTGCGACTGCTGCAGGAGGTTCTCCGTCCGCATCGTGGCCTCGATCGTATTGAGGACGACGCCGATGCTCTGGGTGAGCTGTTCCAGGAAGGTCAGGTGGGTGACGGTGAACGGATGCAGCGAGGCCAGCTCGATGACGGCCTTCGTCTGCCCTTCGAAGAGCACCGGCAGGACCACGATGCTGGCCGGCGTGGATTCGCCGAGGCTCGAGTGGATGACCGTATAGGAGGGGGGCACGTCGATGAGGAGGATCCGCTGTTGCTCCAGGGCGCACTGGCCGACGAGGCCTTCGCCCACGGCGAACCGCTCGGCTTGTCCCCGCTGCCGGGCGAAGGAGGCCAGGAGCCGCAGGGACGGATGCTGGCCTTCCGCCGCGTCCATTTGATAGATGGTGCCCTCCTGCGCTTCGACCAGCGGAGCCAACTCGGACAGGAGCATCTGGCCGACGGTGAACAGGTCGCGCTGGCCTTGCAGCATGCGCGTGAATTTGGCCACGTTCGTCTTCAGCCAGTCCTGCTCCTCGTTGCGCTCCGTCGTCTCGCGCAGGTTGTTGATCATCGTGTTGATGTTGTCTTTGAGCTCGGCCACCTCGCCGCGCGTCTCCACTTGAATGGACCGGGTCAAGTCGCCCTTGGTCACGGCCGTGGCCACCTCGGCGATCGCCCTCACCTGCGTCGTCAGGTTGGCCGCCAGCAGATTCACGTTTCCGGTGAGGTCCTTCCAGGTGCCGGCCGCGCCCGGGACGTTGGCCTGCCCGCCGAGCCGCCCTTCGACTCCGACTTCCCTGGCGACGTTGGTGACCTGGTCGGCGAACGTGGCGAGCGTGTCGGTCATATTGTTGATGGTCTCGCCCAGTGCGGCGACTTCTCCCTTGGCTTCCACCATGAGCCGCTGCCGGAGATTGCCGTTCGCCACCGACGTGACCACCTTGACGATGCCGCGGACCTGATCGGTCAGATTGGTCGCCATGACGTTGACCGAGTCCGTCAGGTCCTTCCAGGTGCCGGCCACGCCTGGGACCAGGGCCTGGCCGCCGAGCTTGCCTTCGGTGCCGACTTCGCGCGCGACGCGGGTGACTTCGGCTGCGAAGGCGTTGAGCTGGTCCACCATCGTGTTGATGGTGTTCTTGAGCTCCAGAATCTCGCCCTTCACGTCCACGGTGATCTTGCGGGACAAATCGCCGCGCGCGACCGCCGTGGTCACTTCGGCGATGTTGCGCACCTGGCCGGTCAAGTTGGCGCCCATGGCGTTCACGGAGTCGGTCAGGTCCTTCCACGTTCCGGCGACGCCCGGCACCACCGCTTGGACGCCCAAGCGGCCTTCGGTGCCGACTTCACGGGCCACGCGGGTGACCTCGGAGGCGAACGAGCGCAGCTGCTCGACCATCGTATTGATGGCTTCCTTCAGCTGGAGGATTTCACCGCGGACATCCACGGTGATCTTGCGGGACAGATCCCCGTTGGCGACCGCGATCGTGACCTCCGCGATGTTGCGCACCTGGGCCGTCAGGTTGGAGGCCATCGAATTGACGTTGTCGGTGAGGTCCTTCCAGGTGCCGGCGACGCCGGGGACCAAGGCCTGGCCGCCCAGCTTGCCTTCGGTGCCGACCTCGCGCGCGACGCGGGTGACCTCGGAGGCGAACGAGCGCAGCTGCTCGACCATCGTGTTGGCCGCTTCCTTGAGCTGGAGGATTTCGCCGCGGACGTCCACGGTGATTTTCTTCGACAGGTCGCCGTTCGCGACCGCGATCGTGACCTCCGCGATGTTGCGGACCTGGTCGGTCAGGTTTCCGGCCATCTGATTGACGGAATCGGTCAATTCCTTCCAGACGCCGCTGACGCCCTTGACCTGGGCCTGGCCGCCGAGCTTGCCTTCCGTGCCGACTTCGCGGGCCACGCGGGTGACCTCGGAGGCGAAGGACCGGAGCTGTTCCACCATGCTGTTGGCCGCTTCCTTGAGCTGGAGGATTTCGCCGCGGACGTCCACGATGATCTTCTTCGACAGGTCGCCGTTGGCGACCGCCACCGTGACTTCCGCGATGTTGCGGACCTGGGCCGTCAGGTTTCCCGCCATCTCGTTCACGCTCTCGGTCAATTCCTTCCAGACGCCGCTGACGCCCTTGACCTGGGCCTGGCCGCCGAGCTTGCCTTC
>DAOLIU010000018.1:28618-39662 GCA_035328385.1 Nitrospira sp.
CCGTGCCGACTTCGCGGGCCACGCGGGTGACCTCGGAGGCGAAGGACCGGAGCTGCTCGACCATGACGTTGATCGTCTCTTTCAACTGGAGAATCTCGCCGCTGACGTCCACGGTGATCTTGCGCGACAAATCCCCGCGCGCGACGGAGGTGGCCACTTCCGCGATGTTCCGGACTTGAGCGGTGAGGTTGTTGGCCATCGAGTTGACGTTGTCGGTGAGGTCCTTCCAGGTGCCGGCGACGCCGGGCACGGCGGCTTGCACGCCGAGCTTGCCTTCGGTGCCGACTTCGCGGGCCACGCGGGTGACTTCGGCTGCGAAGCCGTTGAGCTGGTCCACCATCGTGTTGAGCGTGTTCTTCAACTCCAGGATCTCGCCCTTCACGTCCACGGTGATCTTGCGGGACAGGTCGCCGCGGGCCACGGCAGTCGCGACCTCCGCGATGTTGCGGACCTGCGCCGTCAGGTTCACGCCCATGGCGTTGACCGAATCGGTGAGATCTTTCCAGGTGCCGGCGACGCCGGGCACGGCGGCCTGCACGCCGAGCTTGCCCTCGGTGCCGACGTCGCGGGCCACGCGGGTGACTTCGGCTGCGAAGCCGTTGAGCTGGTCCACCATCGTGTTGATGGTGTTCTTCAGTTCCAGAATCTCGCCTTTCACGTCGACGGTGATCTTGCGGGACAGGTCGCCGCGGGCCACGGCGGTGGTCACTTCCGCGATGTTGCGGACCTGGGCCGTCAGGTTGTTGGCCATGGCGTTGACCGAATCGGTGAGATCTTTCCAGGTGCCGCCGACGCCGGGCACGGCGGCGTTCACGCCGAGCTTGCCTTCGGTGCCCACTTCGCGCGCGACGCGGGTGACCTCGGAGGCGAACGAGCGCAGCTGCTCGACCATCGTGTTGATCGTCTCCTTGAGCTGGAGGATTTCGCCGCGGACGTCCACGGTAATCTTGCGGGACAGGTCGCCGCGGGCCACGGCCACGGTGACTTCGACGATGTTGCGGACCTGGGCCGTCAGGTTGGAGGCCATCGAGTTGACGTTGTCGGTGAGGTCCTTCCAGGTGCCGGCGACGCCGGGCACGATCGCCTGGCCGCCGAGCTTGCCCTCGGTGCCCACTTCGCGGGCCACGCGGGTGACCTCGGAGGCGAAGGACCGCAATTGTTCGACCATCGTATTGATGGCTTCTTTGAGCTGGAGGATTTCGCCGCGGACGTCCACGGTGATCTTCTTCGACAGGTCGCCGTTCGCGACCGCGATCGTGACGTCCGCGATGTTGCGGACCTGGGCGGTCAGATTCCCGGCCATCTGGTTGACGGAATCGGTCAGTTCCTTCCAGACGCCGCTGACGCCCTTGACCTGGGCCTGGCCGCCGAGCTTGCCTTCGGTGCCGACTTCGCGCGCGACGCGGGTCACTTCGGAGGTGAACACCGACAGTTGCTCGATCATCTTGTTGAGCAGCTTGGCGCTCCGGAGAAATTCCCCTTCCAGCGGCCGCCCGTCCTTCTCGAGCGCCATGGCCTGGCTGAGGTCCCCCTTGGCGACGGCGCCGACCGCGCGGGTGACCTCCGTGGTCGGGGAGACCAGGTCGTCGATCAATTGGTTCAGAGAGTCGATTTCGTCCGCCCATCCGCCGGTCACGCCCGGTACGGATAGGCGCTGTCTGAGCCGCCCTTCCTTCCCGACGACGCGACAGACCCGCACGGTTTCGCTGGCCCGCCGTTCACTGACGTCGAGGATCTCGTTCATCGTGTCCGCCATCTTGCCCAACATGCCGGTCCAGGTGCCGGGCAGCCGCACGGAGAAATCTCCGTTGCGGTAGGCGGTCATGACGCCCAGGATCTCGCCGAGTTGCTGGTTGACGTTCGGGCGCACGTAGCCGTTGCGGGCGGAGGCTTTCGACGTTTTCAGGCCCACGGCAGAGTCCTTCATGCCGGCCTCCTTCGGAAGGCGATGGGGGTGGAAAGCGGCCTAGAATCGATCGGATGGAACATACGCCCGGGAAGAGAATTGCCAACTAGGGGAACCCCTAGCGCCATGAGGCTCTATCCGAGGAATCGCCGGCGGGATCGATGGTTCGGTCGTGAACGGCCCCGGCGGTCAGCGCCAGCGCATATGATTGGGGACGCCGGTCGTCTGGTGAACCTGAATCGCGCTGTACAGTTCCTCGACGGCGGCTTCCTTGGTCAACAAGGCGGCGGCGCCCGCCTGCTTCATGGCCTGATCGTTTTCGGCGCCGGCATTCACCGACAGGCCGATGACGATCGTGTGCGGATGGGACGCTCTGATCCGTCTGGTCGCGTCGATGCCGTTCATTCCGGGCATGTTGACGTCCATCACGACGACGGACGGCTGCAGCCGATCCACGCACGCGAGGGCCTCGAATCCGTCCCGGGCTTCGCCGACGACCTCGACGTCGGCATAGGTTTCCAGCACGCTGCGCAGGCCCTGGCGGACCATCGCATGGTCGTCCACGAGCAGCACCCGAATCGTCATCTTCTGTCGCGGCACGAGCTTGGTGAACCTGCCCTCCGTGCGCAGGTTCTCCGGTTGGGTCATGAGATGGAGAGACGGGGCGGCATGAGGCAAGGAGCCGGCGCTTCCGTCGGCCGCCGGGCTCAAGGTCTCCGTTTTTTCCCTCAAGGGCAGCACCAGGCGCGCCTTGGTGCCCTTCCCGGGTTGGGAAACCAGGTCCAACCGCCCGCCCAGCGCGGTCATCCGTTCCCGGATGCTGTAGAGACCAAACTTCGACGAGAGGGCGGTCGGCACTTCGACGGCGAAGGCGGCGCTGGGATCGAATCCCTTCCCGTCGTCGCGGACCTCGATCGCCAAGCCTCCGGGCTGTCGCTCGATCGACAGGAACGCATGGCCGGATTGCCCGTGCTTGGCCGCGTTGATCAGCAGCTCCCGCACCGATTGAAAGAGCAGCACGGCTTGATCTTCCGCCAGCACCACCTCCCCGACCCCGTCCATTCGGACGTCCACGTGCAGGTTATGGCCTGTCATGCGGTCGGCCAGCCATCGCAGTGCGGGGATCAGACCGAATTCATGAAGCACGGGCGGAGCCAGATCGGCGACCAGGGTTCTCGTATAGGTGAGCGATTCGCTCAAGACGTCCTGTGTCTGCTGGACCAACTCCCCTCCCTTGTCGTCCAATTTCGCCGACCGTTTCAGTTGCCCCAAGTTCAAACGGCACAGCACCAGCATTTGCGCCAGATGATCGTGCAGTTCCATGGCCATCCGCTTCCGTTCCCGCTGCTCGGCGAAGTTCAGCTCCGTCGCCATGGCCCGCAGCCGCTTTTGCGACTGCATCAGCTTGTCGGTGCGGTCCGCGACCATCTGCTCCAATTGCGTCGTGAACGTGCGGAGCCGATCTTCGCTTTCCCGCAGTCGGATTTCCGCCGTACGCCGGTCGATGCCGGTGGCCAACGTCCCTCCGATCGCCTGGGCCAAGGCGATCTGATTCTGGTCCATGATCCGGGGGCGATCGAAATACACCATGAACTTGCCCAGGAGTTTCCCGCCGTACATCAAGGGGATGAAACTCATGGCCCGGATCCCCTCTCCGGCGATCACCGCCTTCAGTCCCGGTTCGAGTTCGGCCTCGGCAATATCCCCGATGACGACGGGGCGGGGATCCGGCTCACCGGCCTTCCAGGGAGAGTGCCCTTCCACGGCGCGCCGATACTGTTTCGACAGGCCCCTCCAGGCTTTGAACCGGATGACGCCGTCGCTCTCGAAGAGAAGGATGGAAGCCCGGTCGGCGTCCAAGGCCTGGATGATCGAATCGAGCGCCTGTTCGTACAGCTGAGGAAGCGCGTCGGCATGGTTGACGGCTTCGGCCAGCTCGAACAGCAGGCGCTGCTGCCGGCTGCGCGCCAGCAATTCTTCCTGGGCCTGCCTGCGTTCGGTGATGTCGGTCGCGACGCCGATGATCAGCTTCACCCGGCCGTCCGAGCCTCGTTCGAACGTCGTTGCTCTCGACAGCAGCCAGCGATACGACCCGTTCGCATGCCGGAGTCGGTGCTCGTGCTCCAGGGCTTCTCCTTCCCCGGCCTGCTCGAACCGGGCGAACCATTCCCGCGTCCCATCGAGGTCGTCCGGATGGACGATCTGACCGATCAGGTCGCCGGGCATCGCCTGAATTTCCGCCGAGCTGTAGCCGAGCACGGAGTCGATCCGCTTGTTCGAGTAGATGTTGCGGCCTTCCCGGATGTCGTACACGAACAGGATGTCGGGCGTGGCCGCCGCCATGCGCTCGAGAAACAGCTTGCTGCGCGCGAGCTCTCCCTGCATGTCCCGGCGCACGCGCGCCAGCTCGTAGTGGCTCTCGACCCTCGCGAGAAGCTCCCGCGCGCTGAACGGCTTGATGAGATAGTCGTCCGCGCCGCGTACCAGTCCTTCGATGCGGGATTCCTCGCCCGCCCTGGCGGACAACAGAATGATCGGAATGGTTTTGGTTGCGGGATCATCGCGTAGCGCGCGCACCAACCCGAACCCATCGAGCGAGGGCATCATGACGTCGCTCAGGATGACGTCGGGCTGGTGGGCCTGGGCGGCGGCCAGGGCGGCGACTCCGTCGGTCACGGCTTCCACGTCGAATCGTCGGTTCAACAGCCGCGTCAGATACGCCCGCATGTCGGCGTTGTCGTCGGCCAACAGCACGCGGGGCCGTGGCCGGTCCGGCGCTCCGTGAGAAGGATGAAACGACGGTTCCGAATCGTCCTCCGGCTCCGGTGTCGGCCGACCGGCGCCGGTTTCGGCAGGAAGCCAGCGCAACGCTTCTTCCAGATAGAGATCGGCCCTTGCACCGGGAGACTCGGGATGAGCGGGAGGGTCCACTTGATCCGCCGGCAAATGGGCGGCACCGAAGGGCATCCTGACCGTAAAGACGGATCCCTCATCGAGGGCGCTGACGACCGACAGGGAACCGCCGTGCTGCTGCACGAGCTGCTTCACCAGCGCCAGGCCGATTCCGCTGCCTTCGATCGTCCGTCCTCCCGCGCCCTGCACCCGATGGAATCGCTCGAAGATCTTCGGCAACTCTTCATCGGGAATCCCGACGCCCGTGTCGCGAATATCGAGCACCGCATCGGACCCGTCTTGTCGCAGGACGACGGTGATGCCTCCCCGCAGCGTGAACTTGAAGGCGTTGGACAAGAGATTCAACACGATCTTTTCCCACATCTCCCGATCGACGTAGACCGGCTCGGACAGCGTTCGGCAGTCCACCGTCAGCCTGAGCTGCGCCCGTTCGACGGCGGACCGGAATACCGCGGCGAGCTGGACGGTCAATGCCGCCAGATCGGTCGGTTCATAGCGGGCCTGGGTCCGGCCTGCCTCGATTCGGGCGAAATCGAGCAAGGTATTGACCAGTTTGAGAAGGCGCCGGCTGTTTCGGTAAGCGAGGCCGAGACGGTCGCGGTGGATGGGAGCCAAGGGCGTGATCTGGTCGTCCAGGGTGTCCCGCAACGGCTCGAGCATCAGTGTGAGCGGCGTGCGGAACTCGTGGCTCACGTTGGAAAAGAACACTGTCTTTGCCCGGTCCAGTTCGGCCAACGATTCCGCCCGCCGTGTTTCCTCTTCCAGCGCCCGGGCGCTGGCGATCGCGCTGCCAATCTGGCCGGCGATCAGGACCAAGAAGCCGCGGTACCCGGCGTCAAATGCGCGCTGCGGACTGAGGCCCGCAACGAGGAATCCGGCCATCTGGGTTTGTCCTGGTGTGGCGATCGGCAAAATGAGGGCGGTGTGGGGGGATTCGGGCCGGAGTTTCTGCGCCAACGGTCCCAGACGTTCCGTCAGGTTCGGGACGAGTTCGCCGGCGCTGGTCTCGAATACCGTGCTCAGGGGCCAGACCGTCGATCCGGCCGCATCGTCCAGGCCGATTTTGGCCGGGGTGGCCGGCGTGCCGGGGATCAGGCCCGTCGCCGCGACCAGCCGGGCGGACCGTCTGGCGCCGTCGAGCAGATACAGCAAGGCAAAGGGCAGATCGGCGCGATTGGCCCCCAGGCTGTTTGCGGCGGCGATGCAGGCACCTTCATCCGACTTGACGTCGACGAGCGTCCGGCCGAGGTCACGCAGCGTGCGCAGTCGCCGCTCACCAACGACCCGCTCGGTGGTTTCAGTGACGGCGCAGAAGACCCCGCCGATGGATCCGGCATCGTCTCGAATGGGGCTGTAGGAAAACGTGAAATAGCATTCTTCACGAGGCAGCCTGCGTTTCAGCACGAGTAGGAGGTCTTCAGACCACGTCGCTTCTCCCGTCGCGAACACGCTGTCCGACATGGGGCCGATGATGTGCCAGACTTCCTTCCAGTATTTCTGCAGCGGCTGGCCCAAGGCGGCGGGGTGCTTGGCGGAACCGTAGATCGGAATGTAGGCGTCGTTGTAAAAAGTCGTGCAGGTGGATTGTCCCCACCACATGATAATCGGATAGCGGGAGCCGAGGCAGATGCTCACGGCTGTCTTGAGGCTTTGCGGCCAGTCGGCCGCCGGTCCGACAGGAGTGTTGGACCAGTCGAAAGCGCGGACGCGCCGGCCCATCTCGCCGCCGCCGTCGAGGAAGTCCAGAGGGTCCGACTGAGAATCCGACTGATGGTGAGGGAGTTCATTCATGATGGAATGCCGGTCGTCTTCATACGGAACCGCACGGACTCCTCCATCAGGACAGGCGCTCCGGTTGGACCAAGCCTTCCGAACGATCGGTACGGGCCGCGGCGAGGATGACGCCGTGCAGGTACTCGGCCTCGGCGTCCTTGGATACGAACGTCGTCGCGCCGGCCGCTGTGATGGCGTCCCGCGTATGGGGCTGATTGTCGATGGAGAGCGCGATGATCGGCGTCTCAGGCCGCGTCTGCTTGATCCGCCTGGTCGCTTCGATGCCGTCCATCCAGGGCATGTTGATGTCCATCAGCACGAGATCGGGCGCCAGCTCCGTCACCTTTTCCAGCGCCTCGCGCCCGTCTCCCGCCTCGCCGATGACCGCGAGATCCGGAAAGTCTTCCAGGATGACCTTGAGGCCCCGGCGCACCATGACGTGGTCGTCGACCAGCAGGACGCGGATGCGGTGGGCGTCGCCATTCGTCGGCCTGTCGGGTACAAGAGGCGAGGTATCCTCCGTCTGCAATTCGGCGTCCGCTTGCTTGGTCTCCGAGACAGCGGGCAGCGGCAGGCTGAGCGTGGCGGTGGTGCCCACGCCGGGCGCGCTCGTGATGTTGAACCATCCGCCCATCGCCTGCATGCGTTCCCGGACACTGAACAGGCCGAAATGCGAGCCGGCCGGTTTGGATTCGGGGACGGCCGGATTGAATCCGCGGCCCTGATCCTGCACTTCGATGCGAAGGCGGCCCGCGTCCTCGACCTCCAGGCTCACCGTGGCACAGTCGGTGCCGGCATGTTTCGCGACGTTGAGCAGCAACTCGCGCACGGACTGAAAGAGCAGGACCGACTGATCGTCGGGCAATGCGACCTTGTCCGTTCCCAGCCGCACGTCCACCTTCAACCCGTGCAGCGGCATCTCGCTCGCGAGCCACGTGAGCGCCGCAGGAAGTCCCAGCTCGTCGAGCACGGGCGGGCTCAATTTCGCCATCAGCGACCTGGTGTACTCGGCGGCCTTCTTGAACAGGTCGTCGATTTCGGTCACCAGCGGTTCGATCCGGCCTCCGGCGGACAGTTTCGAACGGAGCTGCGCGACCTTCATTCGTCCCAGCGCCAGCATCTGGGCGAGATAGTCGTGCAGCTCCGCCGCCAGGCGCTTGCGTTCGCGCTGTTCGGCCAGCGTCAGCTCGGAAGCCAGGGCCTGGAGCCGGTTGTGCGAGGCGACGATGTCGCGCGTCCGCTCCTCGACCCGTTGCTCCAGTTCGCTGTTCAGCTGCAGCAGCGCCTCTTCCGCGCGTTTGCGCTGCTCGAGTTCCAACTCGAGGGAATGGTTGGCCACCCGCAGTTCGGCCGTCCGCGCGGCGATCCGGAGCGCCAGCTCCTCATTGAGGGTCACGATGGACTGCCGGGCGGCCGCGTGCTCCTCGCGCAGCCGACGCTGTTCGAGCGCGTGGCGCACCGATTCACCCAGCCGGCCCAACCGGTCCTTCAGCAGATAGTCGGCGGCGCCGGCCCGCATCAGGGCCACGGCGTCCTCGTCGCCGATCGCGTGGGAGACGATGATGAAGGGAATTCCGGCGCCGTGCTCCTGCGTCAGCCGCAGGGCCTCCGCCGAGCTGAATTGCGGCAGGTTGTGATCGTAAATGATGATGTCCGGCCGGTGCTCGACGAGGCCCTTCAGGAAGGCGTCGCGGCCGGCCACCGGCAGACACTGCGTCTCATAGCCGCTCTTCTTGAGCTCACGGACGACCAACTCGACGTCGGCTGCGTCATCCTCGACGATCAGCAAGTTCAATGGTGCCATGACCCGTGCTCCTATCGCCTGTGGGTTATTGCGATTGATGCTGCTCCGAGAGTTCGGCCGGGACCTGATTCAGGAGGATCCAATACATGCCCAACTGCCGGACCGCGTCGCTGAATTGGGGAAAGTCGACGGGCTTGACCACGTAGCTGTTCACGCCCAGGTTGTAACTGCGGATCAGATCCTGCTCTTCCCGCGAGGACGTCAGGACCACGACCGGGATGTTTTTCGTGCGCGGGTCGGCCTTGCACCGCTGGAGGATCTCAAGGCCGTCCACTTTCGGCAGCTTGAGGTCGAGCAGGATCAGCCGCGTTCGGTGGCAGGTGCTGTGTTCGCTGTATCGGCCCGTACTGAACAGACATTCCAGTGCTTCTTCCCCGTCGCGCACGACGTGAATCTTGTTGGTGAGGTTGTGCTTGCGGAACGCCCGCAAGGTGATCTCGACGTCCTCGGGGTTATCTTCGATTAGGAGAATTTCCACATCGTTGTTCATGGTCTCAACGCCTTTCGCAGAGAAAAATAAAATGTCGCGCCGCCGTCCACTTTGCCCTCGGCCCAGACGCGGCCTCCGTGCCGATGTACGATGCGGTGGACGATGGCCAGCCCGACTCCCGTACCGTCGAAATCCTCTTTCAAGTGCAGGCGTTGGAAGACCCCGAAGAGTTTGTGCACGTATTTCATATCGAACCCGACTCCGTTGTCCTTCACATAGTACACCACGGCGCCGGGCTGTTGGTCGTCCGGAAGCCAGCCGACCGTCACGTGGGCGGTGTCCCGGGTCTTGGTGTACTTGAACGCATTCGACAGCAGGTTGGTCCAGACCAGCTTGAGCAGCCGCCAGTCTCCATGACACGGCGGCAGATCCGCGACCATCAGCTCGATGGTCCTGTCCGGGTGGAGCACCCGCTGATCCTCCGCCGCGTCGCGCGCCAAATCGGTCATGGCGACCGAGCGGAAATCCATGCCGAGACGGCCGAGACGGGAAAACTCCAGCAGATCGTCGATCAATTCACCCGCCCGCTCGGCGGCTTGCCGGACGACCCTCAGGCAGCGCTGCGCTTCCGCGTCCAGCTGTGAACTGTGGTCTTCCTCCAAGATGCGGATGAAAGCCCCGATCGTGCGGAGCGGCGCCCGCAGATCGTGCGAGACGGAGTACGAGAAGCTTTCCAGTTCCTTGTTGGCCTCCGCCAGCGCCGCCTTCTGCTTTACGAGCGCTTCGTTGGAGACCGTCAACGCCAGGTCCCGCTCCTGCAGTATCTCCTCGGCGCGCTTTTTCTCCGTGATGTCCCGCGCAATCGACGAGGCGCCCACCACGGTGCCATGGACGTCGAGGATGGGAGATACGGCCAGCGAGATGTCCAACAAGGTGCCGTCCCTCCGGACCCGGATCGTGTCGTAGTGGCTGACCGGCTCTCCCCGGGCGATCTGCTTGAGAATCGAGGTCTCCTCGTCATGACGGTCGGGAGGAATGAGCCGATAGATCGACTGGCCGATCATTTCGCCGGACGTATATCCGAACAGCCGCTCCGCCCCGCTGTTCCAGCTCGTCACGACGCTGCGCAGGTCCTTGCTGATGATCGCATCGTCGGAGGACTTGACGATGGCCGCCAATTGTCCGATGGCATGTCCGGCGCGCTTGGTCTCGGTGATGTCCACCAGCATGTTCACGGCGCCGATGGTCTTGCCCGCGGCGTCCCGGATCGGTTCCGGATGCGGCAGAACGTGCCGCTTCGTACCGTCGGGTCGTTCGATGACGATCTCCCGGCCCCGTATCGGTCGGTCTTCGCGCAAGGTCACCGCCATGGGACATTCATCCAATGAAAGCGGCTGGCCGTCCGGCAGGTAGAGCTTCCATGACCCGCACCACAGGTCCCTGCCCATTTCCGGTTCCCGCCCCCAGAGCGTCACGGCCGCCTGATTGTAGAGGGTGATGCGACCTCGCTCATCGCACGTGTAGACGGCCGCCGGCAGGGCCTGAATGAGGTCACGGTAGCGTGCCTCGCTGTGGCGCAAGGCCTGCTCCTGCCAGAGCCGCTCGGTCACGTCACGCAGGATGATCGTGTAGAACTTGCCCGCCGCCGTCTGCAGCTGCGAAAAAGAGGCTTCGACGGGGAACTCCTCGCCGTCGATACGGCGCCCATACACGGTGCCGTGAGCGCCTTTCCGCCGCTCCGACGGCGCCGCGCTCCTGGAGAACGCTTTGAGCTCCCGAGCTTGGAGCGCCTGAAAGCTTTGGGGTAAGAATCGGTCGATCGATTGTCCCACGGCGGCGTCCGCCGAACAGGCGAACATCGACTCGGCTGCGTTGTTGAAATCCGTGATCCGTTGCTCTTCGTCGATCGTGATGATCGCGTCCATGGCCGAGGTGATGATGCCGCTCAGCCGCTGCTCGTTGTCCCGCAATGCGTCCTGCGCGTGCTTCAAATCGGTGATGTCGACGCAGGAGCCGACGTAGCCGAGGAACGCGCCGTTCTCATCGAACCGCGGGATTCCTCTGTCGAGGATCCAGCGATAGACGCCGTCGAACCGTCGCAGGCGGAACTCGGTTTCGAAGGGCTCACGCCGGTCGAACACCTCGGACTCCAGACTGAAACACCGCGCTTCGTCGTCGGGATGGACGCCGCCGGTCCAGCCCATGCCGGTTTCCTCTT
>DAOLIU010000019.1:0-38525 GCA_035328385.1 Nitrospira sp.
ACCGGAAGGGAGCGGCAAAAGTACGCAGATCCGACACCTCGCGACGACCCTGCGGAAAGCAGGGTACAAGGTCGTCGCCACCAGGGAGCCGGGAGGCACCCCGGTTGCCGAAGCGATCCGCCACGTCCTGCTGCTTTCCAAACAGAAAGAGCCGATCAGCGCAAAAACCGAAGCCCTATTGATCCTGGCGGCCCGCAGCCAGCACGTGGCGCAGGTCATCAGGCCGGCGCTGATGCGGGGGGCCGTGGTCTTGTGCGACCGTTTCTCCGATTCAACCATGGCCTACCAAGGATTCGGCCGCGGGCTGGACAGAGGATGGCTGGAGCAAGCCAACGCGGTCGCCGCAGATGGACTGCAACCGGATCTCACCCTACTGCTGGACCTCCCTGCCGCCGTCGGCTTGGCACGAAGGCGCTCCTCGCGCGGAGGACAAAATCGTCTGGATCGGGAGGCGGCGCGGTTCCACCGGCTCGTTCGGCAGGGCTTTCTCAAGTTGGCGGAGCAGGCGCGCGGACGTATTACGGTGGTCAAGGCGGATCGATCCGTGGAGCAAGTTCGAGCGGAGATCGAGCCGCTTGCGCTACGGTGGGCGGCGCGGTATGTAGGACACCGGAGGGGCATGCATGCCGTTTCATAATGTCATCGGTCACGAGGCGACGATTACCGCGTTGCAAGCCGCCGCAAGCGGCGGACGACTGGCCCATGCCTATCTTTTCCACGGAGACATCGCGATCGGAAAACGGCTGACGGCGTTTCGATTCGCCCAGGCCCTCAATTGCGAGCGGACGGAGACGGCGAACCCGCCCGACGCATGCGGCCTCTGTCGCTCGTGCCTGCAGATCGGGGCCCGCACCCACCCGGACTTCTTCGTGATCGAGCCGGACCGGGAATTGGCCACGCCGCAGATCAAGATCGAAGAGATTCGCGGCCTCGAGCAACAGATGGTGTACCGCCCGTTGGTCGGCGAGCGAAAGATTTGCCTGATCGACGATGCAGACCGCATGACCATCGGTGCGTCCAACGCTCTCTTGAAGACCTTGGAAGAACCGCCGGACCACAGTTTGTTCATGCTGATCTCGAGCCGGCCGGCCGCCTTGCCGGCGACGATCCGCTCCCGGTGCCAGCAACTCCGATTCGCCGTCCCGGCGCGGACGCAGGTGGAAGCGGCGCTCATTCGCGATCGGGAAAAAACTCCCGCGGACGCCCGGTTGCTGGCGGTCTTCAGCGAGGGACGGATCGGGGAGGCGTTTTCAGCCGACGCGGGGCAGATCCGAACCCGGCAGCGGGAAGTCCTGGAACTGGTCAGCCGACACACCTTGCAATCGAGCGCCTTGCTGCTCACGGCCGCCGAGTCACTTCACAAGTCCGAACGAGCACAAGACACCCTGGCGTGGCTGGCCCGATGGATCAGGGACGTCGTGTTCGTCAGAGTGGGAGGAGACCCGGACCAACTCCTGTTCTCCGAGCATATTCAGGCACTCGAGGCCTGTGCGCGACAAGCCGATACGGATTCCCTTCTTCTGCTGCTGCAGGACATCGAACATACGGAGCAACAGTCCGGCAGACACGTCAATCTCCAAATCGCCCTCGAGAACATCCTCCTTCGCCTGCGCGACGCGGTCTTCCCGCCGGCGCTTGTCCCGTCGTCATCCTGACGGCCGGTCGGTTCAGCCCCATCCTTGGCCGCGTAGCTTTCGCTGCGTGCAACCTGGTATCTTCTGATCGACTGCCCATGAGCGCCAAAAACACCTTCTACATCACCACCCCGATCTACTACGTCAACGACGTGCCCCATATCGGACACGCCTACACGACCATCGCGGCCGACGTACTGGCCCGCTACCGACGATTGAAGGGTCGCGACGTCTTTTTCCTCACAGGTCTCGATGAGCACGGGCAAAAAGTCCAGCAGGCCGCCGCCAAGGCCGGCATCGCCCCTCAGACTCATTGCGACAAGCTGGCGCCCCAGTTCCAGGAACTCTGGACCCGTCTCAACATCTCCAACGACGCCTTCATCAGAACGACCGATGGACCCCATAAATCAATCGTTCAACGATATCTTCAGGAACTATTCGACAAGGACTTGATTTATAAAGGCTCGTATACTGGATGGTACTGCACATTCGACGAGCGATTTTGGACCGAGAAGGATGTCGAGAACGGCCTCTGTCCGGATTGCAAACGCCCCGTCGAGCAGATCAGCGAGCATAACTATTTTTTCAGGATGGGGCAGTATCAGGACCGACTGATCGACCACATCAAGGCGCACGATCGTTTCGTGCGCCCCGAGCCGCGCCGCAATGAAGTCTTGGGCTTTCTTCAGACGCAGAAGCTCGGCGACCTCTCGATCTCGCGGCCGAAGTCCCGGCTCTCATGGGGCATCGAGCTGCCGTTCGACACCCACTACGTCACCTACGTGTGGTTCGACGCACTCGTCAATTATCTGTCCGCCCTCGAGTACAAATTGCCGTCGCCGTCCGTCGCCCGATACTGGCCCGCCGACCTGCACCTGGTGGGCAAGGACATCTTGACGACCCACGCCGTCTATTGGTCCACGATGCTGATGGCGCTCAATCTGCCGTTGCCGCAGACGATCTTCGCGCACGGGTGGTGGACCGTCGACGGAGAAAAGATGTCCAAGAGCCGCGGCAACGTGGTCGATCCCAACAGGATGGCGGCAGCCTACGGCGTCGATCCCTTCCGGTATTTCCTGCTCAGGGAGGTCCCCTTCGGACAGGACGGAGACTTTTCAGAACAGGGGTTGGCAAGACGAATCAACAGCGATCTGGCCAACGGGATCGGCAATCTCTTGAGCAGGACACTGACGATGATCGAACGGAATTGCGCCGGCGCGATCCCGGATGTCCCTCGCGATTACCTCGACGGAGAGGATGCACAGAAAAAGTATCCGCTCCTCGTCCAGGCGCGGGAATCCCTGCGGACGCTGGGAGACCGGCTCGACGCCTTGTTCGATGGTTTTGAGTTCAATACCGCTCTCCTCCTCGTCGCGAGCCGGGTCTCCGACGCGGACACGTTCATCGACAAGCACGAACCCTGGAAGCTTGCAAAAGACCCGCTCAAACAGGCCGAACTGCACGCCGTCCTTTACAGCGCGGCAGAGTGCCTGCGCATTTTGAGCCTCTATCTCTACCCGGTGATGCCGGGCACGGCGCAGAAGATCGCGGAGCAGTTGGGGCTGAGCATTGATTTCAGTGCGCCGCTGTTGCGCAACACAGTCGAGTGGGGCGGACTCCAAGCCGGAACGAAGATCCGCAAGGGGCCACCCCTGTTCCCGCGCGTTGAACCGAAACCGGAAGGAGCCAAACCCGTGAGCGATTCTGCAACGCCGTCTCAACCGACCCCCGCCCCTTCGGCGGAGACCTCCGCCGCCGCTGTGCCGACGCCGGCGCCTCCAGCCGCTCCGGCTCAGATCACCATCGACGAGTTCATGAAGGTCCAGCTCAAGACCGCGAAGGTCCTCGCGGCGGAGCGGGTCCCCAAATCCGAGAAGCTGCTGAAGCTCCGCGTCTCGCTGGGTGCAGAAGAGCGCCAAATCGTGGCGGGGATCGGCAAGAAATATGAACCGGAATCACTCGTGGGCAAGAACATCGTCATCGTCGCCAATCTGAAGCCGGCAAAGCTCATGGGCATTGAATCCCAAGGCATGGTGCTCGCCGCCGGGGACAGTGAGGTACGGGGTCTCATCACCATCTTGGAGGAGGTCGATCCGGGAACCAAAGTCAAATGACCAGACCGGCAGCCATAGTCATGCTTCTTCTCATGGCCCTCCTGGTCCCTACTGAGGGCTGGTCGATCCCTGCGGAAGAAGAGCCTCCCCCCGACCCGCATCTCAATGAACCAAAGGCCACCACGGTCGTGGTGCGCGTCGTCGCCCATGGCGCAATGGTCATCGGCCGCGAAGTAGGGGGAGCGCGGGTCACGATCGCCGACGCAGCCACGAAGCAGATTCTGGCGACCGGTATCCAGCAAGGCGAGGCCGGCGATCAGAATCAGATCATGCGGACGCCGCGAACCATGGAGGAACCGATCTACAGCTCGCGTCCCTCGGCGGCGTTCACGACGACCCTGGAATTGAGCCGTCCGACCCTCGTGGAAATTTCGGCCGAAGGTCCGCTCGGCTATCCCGCCTCGATGCAACGGACAACCGAGACCGTCCTCTTGATCCCGGGACAAGATCTCACGAACGACGGCATCGTGCTGCACCTGTACGGTTATCTCGTCCAAGTCGAACGTCCGAAACCGGGCGACTCGCTCATCGCGAAGGAAGACGTGAAGCTCCGGGCATCCGTCCGCACCCTGTCCGGCACGTTGGTCCGGCCCCACGGGGATTGGGATTCCCGCAAGATCACCATTTATGGAGAGGTGTTGATCGGTACCCGCATTGTGGAGCGCCTCCAAATGTTTTACTCCGGGGAAAGCAGCAACTTTGAAGCCCCCTTCTTCGTTCCGACGGTACGGGACGCGCCGGACGGCATCACGCTGCGCGTGGTGGCCACCGATCTCTCCACGGGAAATTCAGGCATGGGAACCGCCACCTACCCGGTCATCACCGAACGATTGAGACCGGCCTCGCGCCAGTGAGGACTTACCGTTCGGCTCAGTTTCTTCCGCGGTACTCCTCGACATTCGATTCAGCTCCTTACTGACAAATAGCTGATTTGTTTGACATTCTTCGCCAAGCACGAGATGCTCACGAAGATCGCCGCCGACACGCGCCATGAAACTATCGATCATCATTCCCGCATTCAATGAAGCCGATACCCTCGAAGCGGTGGTCCAACGCATCCTCGCCGTCGACCTCGGGAACATTTCCAAAGAGATCATCGTCGTTGACGACGCCTCCGAGGACGACACACCCCGGATCCTTGACCGTCTGACCGGAATCCAGGCTATCCGCCACTCGGTCAATTCAGGCAAGGGCGCGGCTCTTTCGACCGGCATCCGAGCCGCCACCGGCGACATCGTGGTCTTCCAGGATGCCGATCTTGAATATGCACCGGAGGACTACCCGTCCGTCATTCAACCGATTCTGAACGGCTCATGCGACGCGGTGATGGGATCCCGCTTTCTTCGCGAGCGGCCGGTGTTTTGGGGCAGAAGCAAATCACCCTACCTGAATCACTACATCGGCAATCTATTGATCCGGCATGTGACGAACATCCTGTACGGCAAGCGGTTCACGGACTACGAAGGCTGCTACAAGGCGTTTCTGCGGTCCCATCTGCTGGACACTCCCATTGAAGCCACCGGATTCGAATTCGACAATGAGCTGATCTGCAAACTGTTGCGGAAGCGCATGCGCGTCCGCGAGGTGCCGATCAGGTACAACCCGCGGACGTACTCGCAGGGGAAAAAGATCACCTGGCGTCACGGCCTCATCATCCTGTGGACCATCGTCAAATGGCGGTTCCACCCCTTGGAGGCCGCCGGACTCGACGCCTATCGGAATGCAGCGACATAGGTCCGGGCCGCCCTCATGATCGACCACATCTGCCTCATCATCCCGCCCTCGCTGTTCCTCCTGGACGAGCGCGTTTTCATGAGTCTGGGGATCCTGAAAATCGCCGCCGTCCTTGAGAAGGCCGGAGTGGAAGTGGAAGTGCTGGATCTCTCGGGCATTCCGAATTACGTGGAGATTACACGGAGGCACGTGGTCTCCAGCGGCACGTCCTGTTACGGAATCACCGCAACCACGCCCCAAATGCCTGCCGTCACGAAAATTCAACGGACGATCAGATCCCTCCTGCCCGGCGCAAGGCTGATTCTGGGAGGCCCTCATGCCACCCTGATTCATGCCGCCTGCCGATATGAACGGAAGCATGGTCTCAGAAGTCGAGCGCACAAGGCGTGGGAGAAATTGGAAACGATGTTTGATGTGATCGTCGCCGGTGACGGCGAGACGGCCGTGTTTCAGGCCCTCCGCCCAGACCCGCCTGCACTCGTCGACGGCGACGATCCCGCATCGGACCTCTTTCTAAAAAATACCCAACTCGAAACCCTGCCATTTCCGGCACGGCACTTGATCGATGTCGCCAGTTATCACTATGAGATCGACGGAATTCCCGCCCTGTCCATGATCGCTCAACTCGGCTGCCCGTTCGGCTGCGGATTCTGCGGAGGCCGCAAGAGTCCGATGCTGAGGCGGACACGCATGCGCTCGTCGGACAGTATCGTTCAGGAGATGATTCATCTCCATCAGACCTTTGGCATCAACGGTTTTATGCTGTACGACGACGAGCTGAACGTCAACCCCGCCATGGTCCAGCTCATGGACACGATCGCGGAAACGCAACGGCGCATGGGGGTCGAGTTCCGCTTGCGGGGATTTATTAAGGCGGAACTGTTCACCGACGAGCAGGCGGCCGCGATGTACCGTGCGGGTTTCAGGTGGTTGCTGGTCGGATTCGAATCAGGTCACGAACGTATCCTTGCGAACATTCAGAAGCAGGCGACCTTGGCCGAGAACACGCGTTGCCTCGAAATCGCAAAACGCCACGGCTTGAAGGTGAAAGCATTGATGTCCGTCGGGCATCCGGGCGAATCGGCCGAAACGGTGCACGCGACAAGGGATTGGCTTCTGTCGGTCCAACCGGACGATTTCGATGTCACGCTGATCACGACCTATCCCGGAACGCCGTATTTCGACGAAGCGGTCGAAACCAGTCCAGGGGTGTGGACGTACACGTACCAAAAGACCGGTGACCGGTTACACAGTTTGGAAGTCGACTACACACAGGTGGCGGAGTATTACAAAGGCGTTCCCGGCCACTATCAATCGTACGTGTATACGGACTATCTCAGCCGGGAGGACCTTGTGCAGTGGAGGGACGAGCTGGAACACGGCGTCCGCGCACGATTGCAAATCCCGCATCACCGCGGTGCACCTGCCATTCGCTATGAACATTCAATGGGAGGGCAGGGACATCTTCCCGCTTCGATCCTGCGACAGACATCCCCTCACCGGATACCACATAGGAAAATTGCCTGAACCGTGCACGGCACCGGGAGACAGACTGAGACGAATGATCCGGCTCATGTCGGAGCTCCGGCCGTTTCCGTCTTTCTTCTGGCATTGGCGATTGTGCTGGCTGCCACGGCATCGATCGATGCAACGCGTCTCCCCTTGGTGCTGATTCCGTCCTCGTTTCTGCTGGCCGCTTACGGAGCCGGCCGGCTCGTTGAACAGATCGTACCGTCATGTTTGCCATCTGTTCCTCATGGCTTACCGATGTTAGGACTGACGCGTCGACTCGCAATCGGCGTTTCCCTCATCGGAATAGCGACGACATTCTCGGGTCTCGGTGGAGCATTTCACTGGGCGGGCATTCTGGTGATCGCCGCTTGCGGCTGGGGCTGCCTATCGTTGATTCAAAGCGATGGCTGGAGAACGCTTCGCGTCGATGCCGGCATCCTTGTCAGTGGGGTAGGAATGGGGCTCGTCTGGAGCGTCGCCTGGCTATGGGGAACCGTTCCTCCCGTCTTCTACGATGAGCTCGTCTACCACCTGCCGATTCCTCAATTCGCACTTCGCACGGGACATTTGCCCGCCTCTCCTTGGTCATTGTTTACGTTGATGCCCCATCTGTCCGATCTCTTTCTTGGATGGGGACTGGCCATGGGAGGCGAGTTGGGAGCGCGAGCCTTGCATCTTGCATTGTGGTTCGGAATCTGGATTGCAGCGTGGGGACTCGTCGAGGCAATAACCGGTTCGAGCCCACAGAGAACAGGGTTGCTCCTTGCAGGCACGTTCTCTTCTTCAGCAACGGTGTTCTTTCTTGGCACGCTGCCATTCGCGGAATGTTCCCTGACATTCGGCGTCCTTGCTTCGCTGGCGTTGATGCTGTCGCCAGCTCCGCGAGACAATTGGATTCCCGTCGGTCTCCTTTGGGGATTTATCATGTCGGTGAAGCTCTCGGGCCCATCCTGGATCGTCGCCGGAGGACTTGCTGCCCTCATTGTCGGCTGGCCGAGACGATCAGTTCTTGCCGCCGGGGTTCTCGGAATCGCCTGCGCCGCTCCATGGTGGATACGGTCATGGGTACTGACCGGCAACCCATTTTACCCATTCGGATACAAATGGCTTGGCGGCCGGTATTGGAACGACGCGAATGAAAAGTTATTGCAACAGGATCTTCCCCATTTCACCGATATTTCCGATCTTGGAGCATGGTTTCGACTGCCGTATGACCTAATGACTCATCCTGAGCGGTTCGGATCCGCATCCGATGTCGGGTTCATTGCCGTTCTGGGGTTATGCCTCATGCTGAGCTTGCCCGTATGGACGTCACTTCTTCGGAGTGAGCATCGACTGATGCGAATCAGTCGGGCCGTCAGCGCCTTTGCCCTGACTTCAGGAGTCTGCTGGGTTCTGACATCAACAACCGTCCGCTTCTTCGCTCCAACGTTCGTGCTCGGGCTTGCGCTGATCCCGGCATTGACTCTGAGACTTCCCCTACGCGTGCAGATTGCCATGATATGTGCCTTCATGACCCTTGGCATCGTGGGAACAACCCGGTTCATCGCACAACACTCCGAGGTCTTTTCATCCGAACAAATCGTGTTCGGCCGCGAATCCCGTTCGGCATATCTGTCGAAAGCCGTTGATCATTTCGAGTCGGCACAATATGTCCGCGAGCACGTTCCTTCCGATGCACGCCTTCTGTTCATCGGAGAATCACGGCCATTCTATTTCGAGCGTTCCACCCTGGCCCCGTATCCTTTTCACGAGCACCCGCTGACCGCCTGGCTGAAGGAAGCGACATCGGCCGATCAAGTCGTGGATCGTTTACGACTGGAAGGGATTACTCATGTCGTGCTCAATACCAAGGAGTTCAAGCGTCTTCACGACACCTACCACGTCCTGGCGTTCGACGGCACGGAGGGGTTCATTCTCGATCAACGACTCAAGCGCCTCCCCAATTCGATGACATTGTTGTTTGCAAAGAACAATGTGTACGTATTTGAAGTGCCCTCCTCGCACCAGCCTTCCAAGCCGTCATGATGTCGCATCGCTCTGTCTATTGATGCGGACGGTCCGACACTTGCCGCGAATGCATGCTCATGCGACACTATGCTGGTGAGTACGTCGGCCACCTATTACCACCTGCGATCTCGCCTGCATCTTGCCCTCGCGTTGAACGCCGTCATCATCGTCGGTGAATTCGCCGGAGGCTGGCTGTTGAACAGCATCGGCCTCATGAGCGACGCCGGCCACAATCTCGTCGATCAGGGATCGCTGTTTCTCGCCTTATACGCGCACCTCCTCACGTCGAGACCCGCCACGGAATCCCGAACCTTCGGCTACCACCGTGCCGGGATGATCGCCGCCTTTCTGAATTCGTTTATTCTGTTGCTGACCGCCTGCGGCATCCTGTTCATCGGCCTCAAGCGTCTGTTCGAACCGGTCGTCGTCGACGGCGCCTGGATGATGGGCATCGCGGCCGTGAGTTTCGCCGCCAATCTGGGCATCGCCCTGCTGCTCCAGCAGGGCGCCAAAGACGATCTCAATATCCGCAGCGCGTTCTGGCATATGCTGGCCGACGCCTGGGTCTCGCTCGGCGTGATCGTGAGCGGCGGGGCCATCCTGCTCACGGGCTGGACCGTGCTCGATCCTCTTATCAGCATCTTCGTCGTGGCCGCCATCGTTCACGGAGCGTGGCCGATCTTCAAGGAATCGCTGGAGGTCCTGCTGGAATCGACGCCACCCGGCATTAACGCTTCGACCGTCGCCGCGACGATCGAATCCATCCCGGGCGTGGCGAACGTCCACGATCTCCATATTTGGGCCATCGAACCTCGGCTGATCATGCTCACCTGTCACATTCTGGTCGAGGGAGAAGATTCCACCGGCTCCACGTCATTGTTGAAGACGATACGCGACCGGATCACCGGACACTTCGGGATCAAACATATGACCATCCAGCTGGAGACCAGCTGCGCCCATCCGAATGCGGTGCATTGCAATCTCAACACGTTGACGGACCAGCATCCGGCCGTCGCATCCGCCCACGTCCCCCACTGATCCGATGCCATGACGTCTCCGCCGGTGCCGTTCTATCTGCTGTGCGGGTCCCTGGGAGCGGGCAAAACCACGCTTCTGATGCGGCTGCTCGAACATTGGAAGTCGGCCGGCAAACGGGCCGGCGTCCTCATGAACGAGGCCGGGGAGATCAGCATCGACGGTCCGCGCGCCGGCACCATTGCCGAACAGGTGATGAACCTGGCGGGCGGGTGCGTCTGCTGCGATACGAAGGAAGACCTCTCATGGGGAATCGCGCAGCTGGTTCACGATCATGCATCGGACGTGATCGTCTTGGAATGCTCGGGCTTGGCGGATCCGATCGAAGTCGTGGATGCCGTCACCGACCTGTATACGTCCCGGCTCGCCTCGCTCGAGCGGGTCATCGCGTTGCTCCATCCCGTCGCGGGCGACCAAAGCCACTCCAGCCGCTTCGTGACCGCCCAGGCGATCCGGTGCGCGGACGAGTTGATTCTGAACAAGCGCGACCTGTATGTCCCCGGGCATTGGGAACAGTTCAAAGAGTCGATCGTCCGAGACAACCCGTTCGCCAGGCTCTGGGAAACCACACACGCCCGAATCGATCCGGAAGCGCTCTTGGCTCCTGGCACGTCTTCCAAGCCGAACCCGACCAATGTCCTCTTCGGGAAAGAGCGGCCGCCTGGCGCACAGACGCGTGCGATCTATCATCCCATCGCCACCACCGTTCGACTGCCCGGTCCCTTGAACCGCGGACGACTGTCGGACTGGCTGAACACCCTGCCCAAGGAATTGGAGCGGGCGAAGGGATTCTTCCGCTTTGCCGGAGACCCTGACTTGCAGGAGCTACAGTATGCGCCGCCGGGATCCCCCACCATCACGCCGGTCATGTTGCTGGATGAACCGAATCACGCGGTCGTGATGATCGGCCGCAATTACGACGTGGACCATTGCGTCGGAGGTCTCCTGGCCTGCGTCGAACAACCGGCCAAGAGCTGATTCACTGTTTCACGGCGACACCGGCGGAACGGGTGGAAGGAAGCGGGCGACGGCGGAATCTCGGCCATTGGAGGAGCGCCCAGGCCGCCGCCGCCCCCAACAGCCCGCCCAACAGCCAACCGGCCAGCACGTCCGTCACATAGTGGGCGCCGATGAAAACGCGGGCCAAGCCGATCATCACCACGAGCGGCCAGCTGATCCAGCCCGACCGAGGGTATAACACGTGGAGGAAGGCGGCGGCGGCGGCCGTATTGACCGCATGATTGGAGGGAAAGCCGAACGCTTTTCCGCAGGCTTCGATCTGGTGAATGTCCGGCAGCGCGACGCAAGGCCGCGGCCGGGCTGCCAACCCCTTGATACGGGCACCCAGAAAATCGGCGATTCCGATCACTCCGCCCAGGATAGGCGCGGCGATGACCATTTCCTGCCGGGACAGCCATAGCCAATAGGCTCCCAGGACGATCGCGGGACTCCAGAGAAGGTCGGGGGACGACAGCGAGAGCGCCAGCCAATCCAGAATACCCGACCGCCCGGCAAGGCCGTTGACGGCGCGGAAAAGGGATTCGTCCCAACTCATGAGCGGGACGATAAAGCGTCATCAGTCATACGTCAATCGTTAACCGCTAAAGACTATCTGTGCGATTTGTTGGACCTGATCGGCTTGTGCCATCAGCCATATGCTATTAGCTATCAGCTCCCGGTCTCACCGGGTGCGGAAGTGGATACGGACCGTCAGCTCGCCGTCGACGGGATCATCGCCCTTCATCTGCGGATCGAACGTCCACCTGTTCAGCGCCGCGATGCCGGCCTGGGTCAGTTCCCGATGCTTGGCCGGTTCCAATACGATCACCGTCGGCTTGGCGTCCTTGGAAACCAGCACCCGGGCCTTCATCCAATCATCGAGGACGGTGCCTTCGAGCGAGGGAGGAATCCGGGGCCAGGGCGTGGATTTGGGCACCGGGCCGAGTTGCTGGTCCTTGTTGAGCGACAGTCCGTGCACATGGACTTCCGGCAGTTCCAATACGTCTTCCTGGTGATCGCTCTGATGCGTGGCATCATCACCGGCTGCCGCGAACGCGGCGGCCGGCGTGAGCCAGACCGATAGCCACACAAGACATTTGATAATCCACATAGGATTCAAGACTTCCATGACGTAATGATGCTCAAACCGGCTCTCCAGCGAGGCCGCAAGGAGCAAGACCCCGGAGGAGGTACACACCAAGCTTCGCTTGAACCGCTCGCTTCGATCACATGCGAGCGGATGGGTACTTGGCCTCCAGTTTCTCTAACTCCTGGCCGCTGATGGGCCGAGCGACCGAGAGCGACGTTGATGGCCAGTTTCAACATCCGATCAAAAGAACCACTGGTCAAAAGAACCACTGGGCGCGGAAGAAGAACGACCTCGGCATGCCCGCATGGGCAATCCCGAGGCCGATGCTGCCTTCTCCGGAGTTGTAGAAATACTGCTCGTTGAATACGTTGATCAGATCGAATCCCAGCAGCATCTTCTGGTTCTCCCACGGCAAGGGAACCACATGGGTGATCGAGGCATTATAAACGGTGTACGACGGCTCATGGGATGAATTCGTCTTGGCCCCCTCCTCGGACGTCCTCAGGCCGTAGCCGTACAACATCTGACCGGAGATCGTCGTCCGTTCCCACAGCCTATAGCTCAGCATGGCATTGCTGGTCACGAACTGCGAGTGGTCGCAGAAGACACCGCCTTTCGAGTTGATATCGTCGATCTCCGCCTGATCGAGGAGAAACTGCCCCGACTGCAGTCCATAGCCCTTGCACTGCCCGTAGGACACGTTCCCGCGCCCCGTGAGATTCTCGCCGACCTGCACTTTCAAGGCCCCGTCGATCCCCGCCTGCCATCCCCGCTCGAACGCAAAGAAGTTCATCAAGGGGGTTGAGCCGAATTGCCCCGCGTCCGACAGGTATCGTGACAGCTTGTAGTACCCCGCCACCTGCAGCGTGGCGTAGTCGTTGAGCGCGTGATAACTCCCGACCTCGAAATAATGCGCCCGCTCGGCCCGGGGGCGAAATCCGGTCGGATCGTCCGGCGCCGCCGTGGTGTTCTGCGTGTTGAGATTCACAAAGGCGACTTGTTCGATGTTCGGCGGGGTGAAGAGCCGGCCGTAATAGGCATGAAAGACGTTCGAGGGGTTGTATTTGTACGTGACGCCGATACGCGGGCTGGCCTGGCCCTCGTTGTAGAATCCCTGAATCGCGTCGCCTCGCAACCCCAGATTCAACGTCCAGTGTTCGTTTGGACTCCACTGGTCCTGAAGCCAGAACTCCTGCCTCGTTTGGATGTTCGTGTTGGAGGCATCACGGGTGATCACCGGCCCGGCCGGCGCGCCTCCGCTCGTGTCGAAGGCGAACAGCTGCGACGAATTGTCCGCCCGGCTGTAATCGATCTGAATCCCGCCTTTCACCAGATGTTGACTATTCGGGACCCACGTGTGGTCGAGGCGAACGCCGCCCGAGTAGGCCGTGCGCTTTTGGCTGGCCGTCTGCGCCGAATCGAGGTCGTCCGCATAGGCCAGGGCGTTCAACGCGTCGGTCTGGAAGTCCGCCACACCGCGCCGGAAATAAAAGCCCAGGCCGAAGAAATTGCTCGCATTCACGTCATGCCGCCAGACCAGCTGGCTGTATTGGTTGTTCTCCTTCTGAAATTGATTGACGGACTGCGAGGCCGCCGGGGTGAATCCTGCCGGCAGCAACGCCAGCACGTCGCCGTTCGCTTCGAGGCCGGGTATCGTCGGAATTTCATATTTCGCCACCGAACCGAGAAAAATCCAGCTGAAGTTATTCCGGTTGTCGTGCTGATAGTCGCCGCGGAGATAGGTGTTATTTTTCTCGCTCTGATTGTGGTAGCTCGGCCGCCCCAATGTCGGCGGCTCGATGCCCCGGTTGGTCGTAACATAGCTGTTCAGGATGTAAAACCGGGCATTCTCGCCGATGGTTCCCCCGTATTCGAACGACGGATTCACCGTTTCATTGGACCCGCCGAATAACTGCACGGACCCGAATCCCGGTTTCGTCCCGCTCTTGCTGGTGATGTCGAGGATGAGGGCGGTCTTGTTCCCATACTGTGCTTCCATGCCGCCCAAGATGAGGTCGGATCGCTCCCATGCCCGCGGCGGGACGATGTCGGCGAACGCTCCCGTGACCGTATCCGGTATGGGGATGCCGTCGATGCGGAACTGCTGGTTCGCATGATCCTGCCGGATGTGCGTCTGCTTCAAGGCTCCGTAGGCGACGCCGGGGATCGTCAACAGCACTTCATGCACCTCGTTGTTGTTGCCGCGTGGCAGCAGCTCCACTTCTTTCCGGCTCAATTGGTAGGTCGTGCTGGACGCCTTGTACTGGATGGGCGGCAACGGAGACACGATCTCCAATGCGATTTCCCGAGTCATCGAGAGGGTGAGCATAATCGGAACGGGCTGCTCGGTGCCGACTTTCACGACCACGTACTCGCTCTTATAGGTGTCCTGCACGGCGCTGATCGAGAACAACCCGTCCTCAGGCACCGTCAGGGAAAACTCTCCGGCCTGATTCGTGACGCCCTGCGTCACGACGTTGCCTTCTTGATCACGCACCTCAACGATTGCCTGATCGACCCGGCGCAGGTCCTGATTCTGGACCGCCCCGGTGATGACTCGCGTGGGTGGTGTGTTCTCCGCGTGGAGAGACGCGGCAGGCCAGGTTCCGGAAAGGACGCACGACAGGGAAACCGCCAGGCAGGCATGCAGACATGTATGAACGGATGCAACGCGACGCATCGCCACCTCCTCATCCGACGCCGATGAATGCTATGGAATTGATCGGAACACCGGTTGGCCGTACAAGCCAAACCAGCGCTCGCTGCGATGACCGGCGATTAGACGTGAGGAGGCGCGCGAGAAGGACCGACGGAGGAAAACTCAGCGGAGAGGAGAACCGATTGAGGCGGGACGTCGTAGTGGCCGACTATCTCCCAAACGGTGAACACCGGCCCGCTGAGATCGAGTGACCCCGATGTGTGGTGCTGTACCCATTGGCAGAGATCGGCATCCGAGTGCTCGTGTCCGTCGTCGTCCGCCGCTGCCAATTCATGGTGGACATCCTGGGCGACGGCGAACGGCGCCATCGCCAACAAGAGGACGATGAGGCCGAATGAAAGGACTCGTTCGGCCAACGTACGGTCTATCGGACCGACTGATCTCATAACGGGCGGAGTCCCTATCACAACCGACAGAAATCTGTCAAACCATGGGCGCGACAGATTGCATCCGGCCTTTGTTTATCACCGGTTACACGCCTCGCTGTAGACATTTCGCGCGGATTTCGCTATGCTGCCCCTCCGAAACTCGCCAAAAGGCCGGACCATGAATCGTCCGCTCGACAATCAACACGTCATTGAAATCAAGGCGTTGCCTTCCCCTCGCGCCATCAAGACGAAACTGCCCATCACCGATCAGGCGGGCGCTTTGGTGGTTGAAACCCGGGAGGCGATCCGCCGAATCCTTCATGGCACTGATCGCGACCGGCTTGTCGTGATCGTCGGTCCTTGCTCGATCCACGACCCGGACGCCGCCTATGAGTATGCCGACCGACTGAAAGTGACGGCGGAGGCCTTGCGGGACCGGCTGCTCATCGTCATGCGCACGTACTTCGAAAAGCCCAGGACGACCATCGGATGGAAAGGACTCATCAACGATCCCCATCTGGACGGCACCTGCGATATTGCCGCCGGCATGGAATTGGCTCGAACGATTCTGCTCGAGATCAACCGGCGAGGGGTCCCCTGCGCGACCGAACTGCTCGATCCGATCAGCCCCCAATATATCGCCGACCTCATCAGTTGGACCGCCATCGGCGCGAGGACGACGGAGAGCCAGACCCATCGGGAAATGGCCAGCGGCGTTTCGATGCCGGTCGGATTCAAGAACGGCACGGAGGGCAGCCTGCAGGTGGCGGTCAACGCGATGATCTCGGCCAGGACGCCCCATCACTTCGTCGGGATCAACGCAGACGGGCAGACCTCCATTATCAAGACCCTGGGCAACCCGGACCGGCACATCGTCCTCCGCGGGGGCGGTGGGAAAACGAACTATGACGCCGAGCATGTGGCAAAGGCCGAGGCCGCGGTGGCCGGCGAAGGCATCGCACGTCCCATCATGATCGACTGCTCGCACGACAACGCCAGCAAAGACCACCGGCGGCAAGCCTTGGTCGCCCGAGAAGTGGTCCGGCAGTTTCAGGAAGGCCGCTCGTCCATCATGGGCCTGATGCTCGAGAGCAATCTGTGCCCGGGCAAGCAGACTTGGCAACAGGGGAAAGCGCTCGCCCACGGTGTCTCCATCACCGACGCCTGTCTCGGATGGGAGGAGACGGACCAGTTGCTTGGAGAACTGGCCGACGCGATTGTCGCCAGACCGGCCTAGCCGACACAGTCCCCATCGACGCCAGCCCGCCCGGAACAGCTCCATGCTCATCGATACTCACGTGCATCTCGACGATCCCCGTTTCGACGCGGATCGCGACGCGACGGTGGCCCGCGCACGCGAAGCCGGTGTCGGAACCTTCATCACCATCGGCTGCGACCTGGCGACCAGCCGGGCGGCCGTCGAATTGGCAGGACGTTATGAATCCGTCTACGCGTCGATCGGAGTGCATCCTCACGAGGTCAAGCATATCGGGGACGGCTGGTACGATGAATTCCGCCGGCTGGCCGAGGACCCGAAGGTGGTCGCCTACGGCGAGATCGGTCTCGACTACCACTACAACCATTCCTCTCCCCAGCAGCAACGCGATCGGTTTCGGGAACAGGTGCGACTCGCGCGAGAACTGCACCTGCCCGTGATCATTCATACGAGGGAAGCGCAAGAAGACACCGTGGCGATTTTGCGGGAGGAACGAGCCTCGGAGATCGGCGGAGTCTTCCACTGCTTCTCAGGAGACGCGTGGCTGGCCAAAGACGCGCTGGAGCTTGGATTTTATCTGTCGTTTTCCGGGATCCTGACCTTCAACAACGCTTCCATGCTGCGGGACATCGCCAAACAGACGCCGCTGGATCGCCTCTTGGTCGAAACGGACTGTCCGTACCTCACTCCCGTGCCGCACCGGGGGAAACGGAACGAACCGGCCTACGTGTCGTTGGTCGCCCGACAACTGGCGACGCTGCATGCCGAACAGGCGGGCCTCACGCTCGAAGACATCGGACGGATCACCACCGAAAACGCCAAACGGCTCTTCAAAATCGCCTGAGCTGCCGCCCCCGCCGGCGGGCCGACTTAGGAAGCTTCCTGGGGTTGCCCCGCTTCTCCGGACCGCGCTTCGGATATTCGTCCCCCATGTCCAATTCCTTGTGTGCGATTTCCGTCGCCGGGACGGACGAGAGCTTTTCGGCGAATTCGGGCGCCCCCATCACGAATGCTCCATGCACCCGCGCATAATCGATGACTTCTCGATCGGAGCTGACGACGGCGCAATCGGATCCGAACTCCTGAGCGAGCCGCTGAATCACCTGGTCGGCCCGTTCTCCACGCTTCGAATAGACGACCTGGATCCCCAGTCGATGTTCACGCCCCTCGAAGAGCTGTCCTGACTGCCAGCCGTCGAACACCACCGTCACCGCATGCCCTTTTCTGTGCCGATAGGCCGATAGATCCCTCACCAAGCTGTCGCGACCCGCCGCCGGCTGTGCGTCCTTGTCGCGATCCCGCCCACCCATCACGGCCAGCAGATTGTATCCGTCGATAATGAGATGCATCGGCATGGGCAAACCCTACGCGCGGGATCGCGGGCTGTCAATCGTGACGGCCATGCGCAATCCTGCCGCACCCTTGACAAGCCGTTGAACTTCTGAGACATAGATGACATCCCCATTATGTTGAGCTCCGTCATGCCATTGGCCTTCTGGCGTGCTCTTGTCATCGCCGTCACGGTCAGTTTGACCGGTCCGGGCTCCTCCGACGCCCCCGGTCCCGCCACGGCGTCGGCCGAGACCACTCGTTCCATCCCGGATCAACCGAACGGGTCCAAACGCAGCCGTAACTCTCGCATCAGCATGACGCCGACCACGCTCGGCATCACGACGATTCAAAACCTCCGCACGGCCGTTTCTCCCGACGTGACCCGATTGGTCCTGGATTTGGACCATGCCACCCGAACCCCAACCAGGCCAGCGCTGCAAGCAGAAGGCATCGTCATTGAGATCCCGCGCGCCACGTTGGGGAAAACGGCACAGGCCAAACTCACGCGCGGCTTGCTGGCCAAACCCTTCGTCATCACACAAACCTCCGACAACGCCGTCTCGATCGCCCTGCCGGCCGGCACGTTTGAGTCTTACAGGCTGATGTCCCTTTCGAATCCTCCTCGGCTGGTCGTCGATGTCGTGCCGTCAAAGCAAGTCGAGGTCTCGCCCGGCCCCGATCCGGCAGAAACGCCTCCGGCCTTTTCCCTGCCCGTCCAGCCGATTCCGCCGCGCGCCAAATCTTTCACGACGGTGGTCGTCGACCCTGGACACGGCGGCAAGGATCCGGGTGCGCATGGGCAACGGGGGACGGAGGAAAAAGACATTACGCTCAAAGTGGCGCTCAAACTGCGCGATCTGCTCGCGAAAGAACCGGGGCTGCGCGTTCTCATGACCCGTGACCGAGACGTCTTCGTGGAACTGGAAGACCGGGCGAAATTTGCCAACAGCAATGAAGCGGATCTCTTCGTGTCGATCCACGTCAATTCCCACCCCCAGCGTGCCGTGCGGGGCATCGAAATCTATCACTTCGGTGAAGCCAAGGATCAGCGGGCGCTCGAGGTGGCGGCGCGGGAAAACGGCACACCGCTCGGCAGCACGGGGGTCGGATGGGAATATCTGGTCGCGGATCTGCTCACGACCAGGAAGATCGAAGCGTCGCTGGAGCTGGCGTGGACCGCCAAGGAAGCGATGGTCACACACCTCAACGGCCACTATTCGCTGGTTGATCACGGCGTCAAGACGGCGCCCTTTTACGTCCTGCGCTTCACGAGCATGCCGAGCATCCTGGCGGAAATCGCCTACATCTCCAATGCGGCGGAGGAAGAGCTGCTCCGCAATCATACGTTCACCACCCGCGTTGCCGAATCGCTGCGAGAAGGCGTGCGCGCGTACCTGGCGGCGACCAAGCAACCGCTTCGATGACCGGCAAGCCGTTTCTTCAGTGATCTCATGACCACCGTCAAACTGATCGTCGAGTATGACGGCACCGCCTATGCCGGCTGGCAACGGCAGCCTGATCATCCGACGATTCAAGACGCTCTCGAAACGGCCGTGCGAAGCCTGACGCAGATCGAGGTCTCGATCGTGGGAGCCGGACGCACCGACGCCGGTGTCCATGCATTGGGCCAGGTCGCCAGTTTCCGCATCGACAAAGACTGGACCCCGCGGGAATGGATCAAGGGTATGAACGCCAGGTTGCCCGAGGACATCGCCGTCCGCTCAGCGGACATCATGCCGGACGGCTTCCACGCGCGCTATGCGGCCAGCGGCAAACTGTATGAATACCGCATTCTCAACCGACCGGCCCGCTCGGCCGTCGACCGGCACTACGTCTGGCATATCCACAAACCTCTGGACGTCGAGGCGATGCAACGAGCCGCCTCGTTGCTGGCCGGTTCGCGCGACTTCTCGTCGTTCGAAGGTTCGCTGACCGACAACGAAGACCCCATGTGCAAGCTTCAGCGACTATCGATCCATCGCGAAGGCGACTACCTCCGGATCGAAGCCTACGCCGACCGTTTTCTCAAACACATGGTTCGCACGATGGTTGGAACGCTGGTGGAAGTCGGCCATCGGAAACGCAGCGCCGAGGAAATACCTGCAATGCTTGTCGCGAAAGATCGCACCAAGGCCGGACGAACCGCCCCGGCTCACGGCCTGTTTCTCCTGCACGTCGATTACCACCAATAAATCTGCGGCGTTCTGCAGACAACCTCCAGGTGCTTTGCTATAGTGGCGCCGCCCAATCGTGCGTCCGCGTCGTCTCTGTCCGGTGACCGATGCCTCCTGACAAGGTTGCATGGTCGCGGACAGGAACAGAAGCGGACGCCATCCGCGCTGTTCACCTATTCAACAAAGGAGTGCCGCCGATGAAGATCACCGGGTTGATCGCGCTGTCCTGTTTCGTGGCCGCGTTGGGGTTCGCTCACGCAGCCGAAGCCGCGTCTCCGCAGCAGAGCAAGATGAAGGCCTGCAACGCGGCGGCCGACGAAAAGGGCTTGTCGGGCGAGGGCAAGGGAGAAGCCAGGCAAGTGTTCATGAAGGAATGCCTGTCGGCTAAATCAGGCAAGGGAGGGAAAACGGCTCAGCAGGAAAAGATGAAGACGTGCAACAAGGAGGCGGGTGAGAAGAAGCTTGCAGGAGAAGAGCGGAAGCAGTTCATGAGCAGCTGTCTTTCCAGTTGAGGCGAGGAACGGGGCGCGGGTCTTTCCGCGCCCCGCCGACGCCGGCGACTGGATGCAGGCCCGTCAATGAGATGGGTCGTACTGCGGGATTACGATCGCGAAGGGAGGTTATCGAGATTTTCGAGCTTCTTGCGCAGCTGGATCATTTCCTGCTCGAGAGCCAGGAACCGATCGCTGATCGGATCGGGCAAGTTGGTCTGATCCATCGTGGCATCCGGCAACCGGTCTCCCTGACTCTTGATCACGCGGGCCGGCACCCCCACCACGGTCGAATTTGCAGACACGCTCTTGAGGACGACGGAATTGGCGCCGATCTTCACGTTGTCTCCGATGGTAATTCCACCGAGAATCTTGGCGCCGGCTCCTACGAGGACGTGATCGCCCAAGGTCGGATGGCGCTTGCCGCGCTCTTTTCCGGTGCCTCCGAGCGTGACTCCCTGGAAGAGAGTCACATGGTCGCCGATCTCCGCCGTCTCACCGATAACCACTCCCATACCATGATCGATGAAGAAGCCGGTTCCGATCTTGGCCGACGGATGGATCTCGATGCCGGTCGCCCATCGGGCAATCTGGGAAATCAGTCGGGGGATGAAGGGCACGTTGCGGACTTTCAGCCAATGCGCGAGACGGTAGGCCACCAACGCATGAAAGCCGGCGTAGGTGACGATGACCTCCATGCGGCTGGTGGCCGCCGGGTCCCGATCGAAGACCGCCTGTAGGTCCTGTCTGATGGCCTTGAACATGAATTCAGTGTACGCCCCTCACACCGGCTCAATCAAACAGACGGCGTGCGCCGTCATACCTTCTTCTTTCCCGACCGCGTCGAGGCCCTCCCCGCTTTTCACCTTCACGTTGACGAGATCCGGATCAATCCCGGAAACCTCAGCCAGCTTCTTCTGCATGGCTGGCAAGTGAGGCCCCAGACGGGGCGCCTGCGCAACGATCACCGTGTCGATGTTGCCGATTCGATATCCCTTGCTCCTGAGCTTGGTAATGACGTCCTCCAGCAATTTGAGGCTGGAAATACCCTTGTACTTCGGATCGGAGCTCGGATAGTGCCGCCCCAGATCCCCTTCTCCCATCGCACCCAGCAAGGCATCGCACACGGCATGCACGAGCACATCGGAATCTGAATGCCCCAACAGACCTTTGCCGTGGGGAATCTCGACGCCCCCCAGGATCAGCTTGCGCCCACCCCCCAGCGGATGCACGTCATAGCCGTATCCCACTCGCCATCCTGATCGCTTCGACATACCGCTCCTTTAGGTGGTGGACGAACGCCGGGACGAGAGGATCGCCTCACCGATGAACAAGTCCTCCGGTCTCGTCACCTTGATGTTTTCGCCATTGCCTTCCACAACCGATACCGGCCGACCGAACCATTCGATGAGGTATGCGTCGTCGGTTGCCTGGACCCCTTCGAGCTGCGCCTTTCGATGGGCTTCGGCCAGCCATTCCCGCCTGAACGCCTGAGGGGTTTGCGCCAGCCAGAGGGGGGTCCGGTCCACCGTCCGTTCGATGACCCGGTCAGGCCTGACGTGCTTCACCGTATCCCGCATGGGAAGTGCAACGATGGCGGCGCCGCCGGTTCGTGCCGCCGCCACCACGTCGTCGATCATCCGGACCGTGACGAACGGACGGACGGCGTCATGAACGACCACGATCTCCGTGTCTGAACCCACTCGGCTCAGTGCCAGACGGACCGAGTCTTGCCGTTCCTTTCCACCGGCGACAACCTGGGCGACCTTCGTGAAGCCGTATGCGCGGACGATATCCGAACGGCAGTAGTCGACGTCGGATTCCGGCACGGCAAGCACGACGGCGTCGATCACGGCGGCGGACTGGAAGGCGCGCAGGGAATGGACGATCAGAGGGAATCCACCCAGAGCCAGGAACTGCTTGGGCACCGGCCCGCCCATCCGGAGCCCCCGGCCCGCGGCGGGAATCAGGGCGACGACGCGACGGCTATCCACGAGCGACTTGCAACTCCTCTCGTTCCGTCTCCTCCTTGAGCCTGGTGAAGATCATGCGGCCGGCCGTGGTCTGGAGCACGCTGGTGACGACGACGTCGACGTTCTTGCCGATGTACCGACGGGCATTGTCCACGACGATCATCGTGCCGTCGTCGAGATAGGCCACGCCCTGCCCCGCCTCCTTGCCTTCTTTCAACACGAAGACGCGGATGGTTTCCCCCGGCAGCACGACCGGGCGCAGGGCGTTGCACAATTCGTTGATGTTGAGGACCCGCACCCCCTGCAGCTCCGCGACCTTGTTGAGGTTCAGGTCGTTGGTGATGATCTTGGCGTTCATCTTCTTGGCCAGAACGACCAGCTTGGCGTCGACTTCCTTGACCTGCGGAAAGTCCTCGTCGATGATGCGCACGTCCACTTCCGGCATCTTCTGAACCTTGTTCAGGATGTCCAGGCCTCGCCGGCCCCTGGCCCGTTTGAGGGAGTCGGAGGAATCGGCGATGTGCTGCAATTCGTCCAGGATGAAATGGGGCACCAGAAACGTGCCTTCGAGAAATCCGGTTTCGCAGAGATCCGCCACCCGCCCATCGATGATGACGCTGGTGTCGAGCACCTTGGGACACACCGTGTTTCCGGACAGCTCGAAAAACTTCTGCTCGGGGCTCGGCAGTTTCTCTTTCCCGAACCGGGCGCCGATGACCAGCCCCAGGTAGGGCAACCCCAGCAGAAAGACCAAGCCGCCGATGTGGAAGAGAAAGGTCTGGACGTCGAAAATCTCGCCGCCCACCCACTCCACCAAGCCCGTCAACAACAGGCCGACCGCCAGCCCCGCCGTCCCTCCAATGATGATGCCGAATGACAGATTATGCAGGGCATATTCCCCCGCAATAATCAGGCCTCCGGTGACCGTCCCGATAATGAACCCATACAACCAGTATGAAGTATCGGCCCCGTCGGCCTTGACGAACAAGGCCATACCGGCCAACGCGCTGAGAAGGACAAATATGGCCCTCGGTACCATACCCTCTCACCTCCCCCCTTGCAGGCCGTTGAAGAAGTCCGGCGGCAGCGAGCCCACCCTGCGAGCCCCCTCAACGTACCGGCACCGTACGCATCCTCTTACCCGCATGCTGAGACCCGGCCTGACGCCCTCGTTGAACAGCCAGCTTTCATGTTCTCGTCAAGCGAACATCGCGCTACGGCTTGAGCGTGAGATAGATCGTCTGCCCCTTCCGCTTGAGCAACAGCAGCACCGATTGATCCTTGGCCAAACCGGACGTCGCGCGTTCGTAGGACTTGATGGAATTGACCGCCTTGCGATTGACTTCCAGAATGATGTCTCCTTCGCGCACGCCCGCTTGCTCAGCCGGGCTATCCGGCTTCACTCGAGTCACCACGAGCCCCCGCTCCGAGGACTTGAGGCCGTACCGCCCCGCCAGATCTTCGTTCAACTCCCTGACATCTATATCCGAGAGGACCCCCGAGGGGGAAGCGGATTCTCCACCGTCGTCAGACCCCAATTGGCTCATCGACTTGGGCTGCTCGACGATCGTCAACTCGAGCGTCTTGGGCTTCTTGTCCCGAATCAGCTTGACGGTGACTTTCCGCCCGATGGGAGTCTGCGCCACGGCGTTCCGCAGGTGCGTCGGAGAGTCCATCGGCTTGCCGTCATACTCCACAATGACGTCGGCCCGTTCAAATCCCGCTTTCTTCGCCGGGCTGTCCTCCATGACGTCGCTGACCAGCACGCCTTTCGTATCGCCGATACCGAACTGCGAGGCCAGCTCCGGCGTGAGATCCTGAATCGCGACACCCAGCCATCCTCGGACGACCTTGCCACTCTTGAGCAACTGGTCCATGATCGATCGTGACAGGTTGCTGGGCACGGCGAACCCGATACCCATGTTGCCGCCGCTCTGGCTGAAGATCGCCGTGTTGATACCCACGAGTTCGCCACGGACGTTGACCAAGGCGCCGCCTGAGTTTCCAGGATTGATCGCCGCATCCGTCTGGATGAAATCCTCGTACTCGGCGATTCCCATGCTGGCCCGTCCTACTGCGCTCACGATGCCCATGGTCACACTTTGCGTCAGTCCGAACGGGCTTCCGACGGCCAACACGAATTCGCCCACTTCAAGCTGATCCGAATCGGCGAAGGGAACCGCGGGCAACCCGGTGGCCTCGATCTTGACCACCGCGATGTCCGTCTTGGCGTCGGTGCCGATCAGCTTGGCTTTGAACTCGCGCTTGTCCGACAGGAACACCCGAATCTCGTCGGCCTTGCTGACCACATGATTGTTCGTGATGATGACGCCGTTGGGATCCACGATGACGCCCGACCCCTGGCCCCGCTCCTTGCGGTCCCGGGGCGGTGTCTCACGCTTGAAAAACTCGTCGCCGAAAAATCGGCGGAAAAAGGGATCATCGAAGGGCGAGCTGTGAGGCCCGTCTCCGGCCTTTCCGTTTCGGGTGGCGGCGATGTTGACCACCGCCGGCTTCACCATTTTGGCGATCTCGACGAAGTTCTTGGCGCCGGCCCCCGGCATGACCGGTTGGGGCGCCGTGGCGATGGGACGAACGATCGGATCAGGCACGGGCGTCTGATCCGGTCCTGCGCTTCCGTTCGGAAGCCATCCCAAATCGGACGCAATACCCAGGCCGATGACGATACCGGCCGCCACCAATACGACCGACAAAGCCCAAGACCGGCTCAATTTCATGCGTGATCCTCGGAGCAATACCGCGACATTTGAAGCGCCGTCACGTGGATTGTCATACGAATGCGTCTCCGATCCTGCTTCCTTCCACCGGCCCGGAGCACGGCGGAGCCGGCCGATTCAATCGGCGGCTATCGGATTTCCCCGGCGTAGATTCCCATGATCGTGTGCAAAAATTTCACCGCATCAGCCTTCGGCCGCTGGAACGAATTCCGCCCGATGATCGAACCGAACCCGCCGCCCTCACGGATAGCGCGGGCCTCCTCGAAGACGTTCTGATCCTCGGCCTTCGCCCCGCCGGAGAAAATGACGATCCGGCGCCCGTCGAACGAGCTTTGGACGACGTGCTTCACCCGCTCGGCCAGCGTCTTGATGGGAATCTGCGTCGACTCATAGACCTTCTTGGCCGCAGCCTGTTCGAGATGGGCGCTGGGCAATTTCACCTTGATGATATGCGCGCCCAATTGGGCCGCGATCTGTGCCGCATACGACACCACGTCGATCGCCGTTTCCCCTTCCTTGCTGAGTGCGGAGCCGCGAGGATAGGACCACACCACTAGCGCGAGGCCGTTGTCCTTGGCCTCCTCCCCGATGGCGCGCAGCTGTTCGTACATTGCGTTGCAGTGGGCCGATCCCGGATAGATCGTAAAGCCGACGGCCGCGCACCCCAACCGAAGCGCATCTCTCACGCTGCCCGTGACGGAAGGAAGCGGATCCTTTTCGTCGTGCAACACGTCATGATTGTTCAGCTTCAGAATCAACGGGATCTGGCCGGCGAAATGACTCGCTCCGGCTTCCAAGAAGCCCAACGGGGCTGCATACGCGTTGCATCCGGCGTCGATGGCCAATTGGAAATGATACAACGGGTCGTACCCGGCCGGATTCGGCGCAAAACTTCTGGCCGGACCATGCTCGAATCCCTGATCCACGGGAAGAATGACGAGTTTGCCCGTACCGCCCAGCTTCCCGCTCCGCAGAAGGCGCGCGATATTGGTCTTGGTGCCCGCGTTGTCACTGCCGTACCAACTCAGAATCTCTTGAACCCTGTCAGCCATGTGTCCCTCCCAATCGGACTGTTGAACAGCCCGTCACCTCATTCTCTCGTTTCGCAACAAGCCGACGGACCTCAATGGGAACCGAGCCGCGGACTCGGCGGGCTTCCGGTCGGCACCGGCTCCCGCTCCGCCTCCCGCCAGGATGCTTACGATTTGGCAAAAAAGACTTCCGCCTCGCGCACGTCGTCCCGACTCCCGATCAGGAGCGGCACCCGCTGATGCAATCGCTCCGGTTGGACGTCGAGAATCCGCTTCGTTCCCGTGCTCGCCGATCCGCCCGCCTGCTCGACGATCAGCGCCAGGGGATTCGCCTCATAGAGCAACCGCAGTTTTCCTTCAGGCTTCTTGGCTTCGGCGGGATACAGATAAATACCCCCGTTCAACAGAATGCGATGCACGTCTGCGACCAGGCATCCGGAGTACCGCCCGCTATAGGGGCGTCCCGTCGCCTTGTCTTCCATTTTCAGATGATCGAAGTACCGCTTGGTCCCTTCGGGCCACTTCTGATAATTCCCTTCGTTGACCGCATAGATCTTGCCGCGAGACGGGATGGTCATGGCCTCATGCGACAACAGGTATTCGCCGAGTCCCGGATCGAGTGTAAACCCGTGCACGCCCTGTCCCGTAGCCACCACGAACATCGTGCTGGGACCGAAAAGAAGATAGCCGGCCGCCAATTGATCCGTGCCCTTCCTCAACAAGTCCCCATCCCCCGGAGGCCGGTCGGCCGGCTGGTGGGTGACGATCGAAAAAATCGATCCGAGCGGCATGTTGACGTCGGTGTTCGAGGAGCCGTCGAGGGGATCGAACAGGACCATGTACGGCGCCTGTCGTCCCGGCTTCGACACGATCACCGGCTTTTCCATTTCCTCGGAGGCCAGGGCGCACACGACGTCGCTCCGCTGGAAGACCTGCACGCAGATTTCGTTGGCGATTTGATCCAGCTTCTTGACCGCTTCTCCTTGTACATTCGTCTCCCCGCTCGTGCCGAGCACGTCGAGAAGACCGGCCAGACGGAGGTCGCGGGACAGGAGTTTGCCTACCAACCCCACGTGCGACAGGAGGGTCGTGAAGGGGGGCCCACCTCCCGGGGCAGCGGTGTGGCTCCGATTGAAATACTGCTCAAGAGTCAGCGAATGAAGTGCCATGAATGAGCGGGATCTGGCCCGCAAACCCCTATATGAATCCGATGATAGCGAGCAATTATAGCCTGTCTGCGACGGGACGGGCAACGAAGCATGTCACCTCCTACGGGTGAGACCCGCCGCCCGGGGTTCCGCTCACTAGATCGGCCACAATGGAGCCGATGATCACTCGAGCTTTCATTCTGAGGGGGATTCGCCGGCCGTCGTTCGTCAGCCACACGCGAATATTGCCTTGGTTCAAGAAGATCCCTTGAAACGGCATGATCACCAACAAGCGGATCACCTCCGCTTTTCCCCAGGGGCCTTTGATCGTCTCCAGCCCCTCTACCCGAACTTCCAATTTATAGTTTTTCTTGTCGTGGTGAACGCTGAGCGATTCGGTCGTGCCCGGAGTGAACTGGGGGAGACTTCGCACATAGTAGAGACAGGAGATCGCGTCGAACGTCCCGGGAGGAATGGGTAGGGTCTCCGCCACGCCGTCTTTGACCGCGGTCACGCTCCCTTGATCATGATGGAAGGTATAGTCGAAATCATTCTTGCGCTTGCCCTCTCTCCGGTGGAAGGTCATGTGTTCCGAGAGAAACGTGTCGGGACTCACCAATGACTCGACCCGGTTGTCCACCGGATAGAATCTCGTGACCTTTGGGCTGGACTGCGCCGTCATCATGAGCTTGAGCAAGGCCTGCGAGTGGGTGCCGCCCTCTGCAACTTCGAGCACGGCGGTTCCGGCCAGGATGTTGAGCCAAGACAGTTCATAGGTCAGCCGCTCGCCGACCTGCACGGCGGGCAAGAGCGGGCGGGCCTCCGCCCGGGTGGGGACTGTGGATCCCGGGAACGAGGCGAGGAGAGCGGCCCCGAGCAACCACCGCACCGGGGAAAAGGAAACGGCTCGCGGAAAGAGAGACGGGACCAACGAGCTACTGTCCCAATGAGTGTTTCGCGTCGGCCAATTCATGCTCGACCGTGGTCCGAATCGCCTCGAGGCGGGCGGGCGAGATAGCCTCGAAGCGCAGGACCAGGGCCGGCTGCGTGTTGGACGCGCGGATCAACCCCCATCCGCCGTCGAAAATCGCGCGCACCCCGTCGATCGTGACCAGATCGCGAAGCGGCAGGCGGTGTTGTCCGATCTCATGCCGCGTCTTGAGATAGCCGGCGAAGCGTTCATGGACGCGCTTGACCACGTCGAACTTGACCGCATCGGGCATGTCGACGCGGATCTCGGGCGTCACCGACGTCTGCGGAAGGTCCGCCACGAGCGAGGAGAGAGTTTGAGCACGCTTGGACAGGATCTCGATCAGCCGGCAGGACGCGTAAATCGCGTCATCGTAGCCGAAATAGCGGTCGGCGAAAAACATGTGTCCCGACATCTCTCCGGCCAATACGGCCTTTTCACTTTTCATCTTGGACTTGATCAACGAATGACCGGTTTTCCACATGACCGGTCGACCGCCTTGTTTGGCGATGTCGTCATAGAGACTCTGGGATGCCTTCACCTCCGAAATGATGGTGCTCCCCGGCTTGGAGGCCAGGATGTCGCGCGCATAGACCACGAGCAGCCGGTCCCCCCAAAGCACGTGCCCTTGCTCGTCGATGGCTCCGATTCGGTCGGCATCGCCGTCGTAGCCGATTCCCACGTCCGCCTTGTGTTTCTTGACCGCCTCCATCAGATCCTGCAGATTTTCCAGTACGGTCGGATCGGGATGGTGATTCGGAAACCGCCCGTCCAGGTCGCAGTACAGGCCCGTCACGCGGCAGCCCAGCAACTCGAGCGCCTGTTTGGCCACCAGTGCCGCCGCCCCATTGCCGCAATCGATGACGACGTGCAACCGCTTGCCGTTCACATCGGGGAAGCTGCGCTTGATATAGGCCAAATAGTCGGGAATGATCGGATGCTCGGACAACCGGCCCTGCCCGGACACGAACCGGCCGGCCTCCAGGATACGGCGAAGATCCTGAATCGCCTCTCCGTGGATGGCTTCCTTGCCCACGCAGATCTTGAACCCGTTGTACTCGGCCGCGTTATGGCTGCCGGTGATCATGATCCCGCCCTCGATCGGCAGCGTGAACAGCGAAAAATAGACCAACGGGGAGGGACAAATCCCGACATCCACGACATTCAACCCGCCGCCGAGCAGTCCCTGCAGCAGCGCCTGGAAAAGTCCCGGAGAGCTGAGGCGACCGTCACGCCCGACGGAGATGGTCTTGATACCGCGATCCTTGACGTAGGTGGCATACGCCCGGCCCACCTGTTCGGCGATCGGTTCGGTCAGTTCCTTGCCGACGATGCCCCGCAAATCATACTCTCGAAAAAGCCCCATGATGTCTCCTGCTCAACCGTGCGCGGTTCTTCCGTACTCGTCCTTGAACCGGACGATGTCGTCCTCGCCCAGATACGGTCCGTTCTGAACTTCGATGATGTGCAACGTCTCGTGCCCGAAATTCTCCAGGCGATGGCGCGTCTCGACCGGAATGGCCGTGCTCTGCCCGACCTGGAGATCGAAGACATCGTCGCCCCGCGTGACCCTGGCCGTACCGGCGATGACCACCCAATGTTCGCTTCGCCGGTGATGCATTTGCAGCGACAGTCTCCCGCCGGGCTTCACCGTCACCCGCTTCACCTTATATCCGTCACCCTCCTCCAGCACGGTATAGGATCCCCAGGGCCGATGGACGGTCACGTGCTCGAGATGCTCGGGGGCACCCTGCTGCTTGAGGATGTCCACGACCTTCTTCACATCCTGCGCCCGGTCCTTCGGACAGACCAATGTGGCGTCGGGGGTGTCGACCACGACCATGTCCGTCAACCCGATCGTCGCCACAACGCGTCGGTCACCGTAGACCACGGACCTTTGGCTGCCGAGATCGACGACCCGGCCTCCCAGGATATTGCCCGCCTTGTCCTTGGGAGCGACCTCGTCGAGGCTGCCCCAACTCCCGACATCCGACCATTCGAAGGCGACCGGCACGACCGCGGATTTGATGGACCGCTCCATGACCCCGGTATCGACGGAAACCGGAGTCAGCTTCCTGTATTCTTCGTCGATCGCTCCTCTCGTCCCTCCCGCCTGCATCAACTCGCGGATCCGTTCGATTCCCTTGAACAGCGCCGGTTGGTGGCGCCGGATTTCATCGAGAATCGTCGCGGCCCGCCAGACGAACATGCCGCTGTTCCAGTAGTAGTCCTTCGCCTTCACGTACTGCGCGGCTTTGACCGCGTTGGGCTTTTCCACGAAGCGGCTGACCGGATGGCCCTTGAGCGTGCCCTGCTTACCGACGGTGATCCGTTTGTTCGGCTTGATATAGCCGTAGCCGGTTTCGGGTCTGATCGGCTTGATCCCGAACGTCACGAGGTACCCCTGCCCGGCCAGCTCCGCCGCAAGCTTCACTGCGGCGTCGAACTCCTTCTGTCCCTTGACGATATGATCCGCAGGCACGACCAGCATCACCGCATCCGGATCGCGGCGCACCAGCTCCAGCGCGGCCAGCGCGATGGCGGGAGCCGTGTTCCTGCCTTCCGGCTCGAGCACGAAGTTGTCCTTGATCTCGTCCTTCCATTCCCCGAGTTGAATGCGGATGGACTCCGCTTGGGCGGGATTGGTCGAGATCAATACCTGTTGCGCCGGCGCCGCATGAATCACCCGCCTCATCGTCTGCTGGATCAAGGTCTCATCACCGATGATGCGAAGCAGCTGCTTGGGAAACAGGTGCCGGCTCAACGGCCAGAATCTGGTGCCACTGCCCCCCGCCATGATGACGGGATATACCGCCGCTCGATCCTTCATTCGACAACCCCCTCCCCGGCTCCGCTGCGCGCATCAAGAATCATATCGATGATTTCCCGAACGGCCCCCTCGCCGCCCTTCTTGCGGCAGACATAGTCCACCGCCGCGATCACCTGCCGGACCCCATCAAACGGAGCGGCCGAAAATCCCGCCGCCTTGAGGGTGGCGAGATCGTTGATGTCGTCGCCGATGTACGCGACCTGCTCCATTGTGAACCCGTGTCTGGCCGCCATCTCACGGACCAAGACCAGCTTGTCCATCACGCCCTGATGTACCTCAGGGATCGCCAGCTTCTCAGCGCGCCTGGCAACCAGCTTGGTGCGTTCCTGGGTCACGATCGCGGTCAGCAGTCCCGCGCGCTGGAGCAGCTTGATGCCCATCCCGTCTCGCGTGTTGAATTTCTTCCACTCGTCTCCGGACTCGGCGTAGTACATGCCTCCGTCGGTCAGCACCCCGTCGACGTCGGTGGCGAACAACCGAATCCCTTTGAGCTTGCCTGCGAATCGGTTGCCGGCTGCCTTACCGCCGCGCGCGGCGGATCGAGACTTGGTCATTGTTTAAGGAGGTCCTTCCGGGTCACTCACGTCGTCATCATACCGACTCGACGCGGCCCTGCAAACAAAAAACCGTCGCCGGCACGCGCCGTCGACGCGCAATGGTCTTATTATGTCGGCGCCGCGGCGGCGGACGAACGGGTTTGCCTCAGAAACCGATCGAGCGCGTCTCGCCAGTCCGGCAGCGGGGCCCGCACCAGCCCGAGACGGCCGTAGGCCAAGACGCTGTACGGAGGTCGCTTCGCCGGACGATGCGACTGGGCGGAGGCGATCGGACGAACCACGGACGTCCCGCCTACCAGCCTCACGATCGTGTCGGCGAACTCGTACCAGGTACTGCTTCCGCTGTTCGTCACGTGACAGATCCCCGTGAGCCGACTTGGGATCAGGTCGCTCAGCGCGTGAGCCAGATCGTCGGCGAACGTCGGACATCCCCGCTGGTCCGCCACGACCTCCAGCGCCGGCCGCTCGCTGGCGAGCTGCATGATCGTCTTGACGAAATTCTTCCCGCCGTGCCCGTAGAGCCAGGCCGTGCGGACGATAAGGCAGTTCTCGCAATGTTCGGCCGCCGCCACTTCCCCTTCCCGCTTCGATCGGCCGTACATGTTGAGGGGATTGGTGGGATCTTCTTCCGTATAAGGCGCGTCCTTGGCGCCGTCGAACACATAGTCGGTCGAAACGTAGATCAATCGGCTGCCGACACGCTGGGCCGCGCGCGCCACTGCGGCGGTCCCCGCGACATTCACCGCCCTGGCTTGGTCCGGTTCCCGCTCCGCTCCATCGACGTTGGTATAGGCCGCGGCATGCAGGACGACATGGGGCCTGGCTTGGACGATCTGCTCCTCGCACGACGGCAACGTCAAATCGAACTCGGGCAAGTCCTTCAGGATCAGCGCCTCCGCCGGCAGCACCGACCGCAGGGCGGAACCGAGCTGTCCCTGAGCACCGGTAATTAAGATGCGCATGCTTCAATACGGGGGGGCAGTGGGATAGCGGGATAGACGGGGTAACACTACCCCTCTATCCCCCTTACCCCCTCTTCCGTGAGTCGTTTACCGTACTGCTCGTCATAGTAGCGCTTGAACTCTCCAGACTTGATGGGACGCCACCAGGATTCGTGCGTCCGGTACCATTCGACCGTGGCCTTGAGACCGTCCTCGAACGACACGGACGGCCGCCATCCAAGGGCGTGCAGTTTGGAACAATCCACTGCATAGCGCCGATCATGTCCCGGACGGTCCCGGACGAACCGGATGAGCTGCGCCGGCTTGCCGAGGCAGCTGAGCAACCGCTCCGCGACGGTGATATTTTCCCGCTCATTGCCGCCGCCGATATTGTAGATCTGCCCCGGCTCGCCGCGGTGCAAAACATGGTCGATCGCCGCACAATGATCCTCGACCGCCAGCCAATCCCGGCGCTGGCGCCCGTCCCCGTACAGCGGAAGCGGTTGATCGTCGATCGCGTTGGTGACGAACAGGGGGATGAACTTCTCAGGGTATTGATTGGGACCGTAGGTGTTGCTGCCGCGCGTCACCATCACCGGAAACCCGAACGTCGTCCAATAACTCAGCACGAGGAGGTCCCCGCCGGCCTTGCTGGCCGAATAAGGACTGCGCGGAACGAGCGGCTCCTCCTCCGTCGAGCTTCCGGTATCAACGCTGCCGTACACTTCGTCGGTGCTGACCTGCAGGAACCGGGAGACGCCCGCCCGTCGGGATTCTTCAAGCAACACGCCGGTTCCGACGACGTCCGTCCGCGCGAAGGTCCCCGGATCCATGATCGATCGGTCGACATGAGTCTCGGCGGCCGCATTGACGACGGCCTCGATCCGATGCTCGCGCAAAACCCGCTCCACCAGAGGCTGATCGCCGATATCCCCATGCACAAATCGATACCGCCGATTTCCCTCGAGGTCCTGCAGGTTGGCGAGATTGCCGGAATACTTCAGCGCGTCCACGTTGACGACCTCATGGCCGCCTACCACGACCAGGCGACGGACCAGATGCGATCCGATGAATCCGGCTCCTCCAGTCACCAGGATTCGCACGACGATTCCTCTAGAATACTGGTGTACGTTGGGGCAGAGGGGCAGAGGGATAGAGGGGCAAAGGAGTAGAGAGATAAGGGGGTAGGCAGATTCCACAGGATTCGCACGATGCGCATGATCCATTTGCGATTACGCATTGCTTTTGCCTTTGGCTCGCAGGGATCGCACGAATGAGTTGAGCATTCGACTGATTCGTTCCGCTTTCGCTTCGAACCGTTCGTAGTCTGATGATTGCATATACTGAAGATCCCTAGCCAACAAGCGATGATATCGAGTCTCTTCCAAACTCGCTCGCAGTAATGAGAAACTGAATATATTCCTTCCTCGAATATCGGGAATTCCCCTCAACAATGTTTGCCGGAACAGAAGAAGCTGCTTGCATAATTGACCGCTGAGGCGGAACTTCTCATGGTCAGGGAAGTTACCCCCGCTTATCTCTCTACCCCAATCTTATTGGCGCCCGTCCGGCTGACCAGTTGATGTGCCTGGTGAAGCGACTCGATGGTGCCGGCATCCGTCCACCAGCCTTCGAGCAAGTCCCATGTCAGCGTCCCGGCCCGGATATATGCATTGTTCACGTCGGTAATCTCCAACTCGCCGCGCCCCGACGGCTTCAAGGTCTTGATGATGTCGAACACCTCGGCGTCGTAGAAGTAGATGCCCGTGACGGCATAGGGCGACGGGGGATTGACCGGCTTCTCTTCGATCTTGAGCACGCGCGGGCCTTGCAACACCGGCACGCCGAATCGTTGAGGATCTTTCACTTCCTTCAATAGGATCTTCGCGCCTCTCCGCTGCTCTCGAAATGCCCGCGCCGCCGCCGCGATGTTCCCTTCGATGATGTTGTCGCCAAGGATCACGCACACCGCTTCCCTATCGGCAAAGTGCTCCGCCAGCCGAAGCGCATCGGCGATGCCCCCTTCGCCTTCCTGATACGTGTAGTTCAGCCGTTTGAGGCCGAACTCCTTGCCGTTACCCAACAACTTCAGGAAATCACCTGCGCTATTGCCGCCGGTCACGAGCATGATCTCATCGATACCGGCATTGGCCAGTGTCTGGATGGGATAATAGATCATCGGCCGGTCGAATACCGGCAGCAGATGCTTATTTGTCACTTTGGTCAGCGGCAACAACCTCGTCCCCAATCCGCCTGCCAGCACCACGCCTCTCATGCTTCCTCCTTCACCTGAGATCGCATCAATACTATCATGTGGCAGGTGACAACCACGGTTTCTCGATGGGATTACGGAATCGGTTGGGGCTTCGGCGGAGCGAGCGGCCTGTAAGTCTGAACGGCGTCCTGCAGCGCCCGGATCACCATTTCGTCGTCGCCATGGGCGACCGCCGCTTCCAACTGCGCGACCATCCGGTCGACTTCACCCTCTCCGCGTACGCGATCCTTCACGGCACGGCGGATCTTGACATGGGCGGTCGGTTCGACCCGCTCTCCGTCCTCGAACAACTCCTCGAACAACTTCTCGCCGGGCCGAAGCCCGACGTAAGTAATGCGGATGTCCTCCTCCGGGACGAGCCCGGACAGGACGATCATGTTTCTCGCGAGATCGACCACCTTGATCTGATCGCCCATGTCCAGCACGAAGACGTCCCCGCCCTGACCGAGTACGCTGGCCTGCAGGACCAACTGCACGGCTTCCGGAATCGTCATGAAGAAGCGCGTAATGTCCGGATGCGTCACGGTGACCGGTCCACCGGTGCGGATCTGCTCGGTGAACAAGGGAACCACGCTGCCATTGCTCCCGAGGACGTTTCCGAACCGAACGACGGTGAATTTAGCCGTCCCTCTGAGGTTCAGCCGCTGGATCAGATCTTCCGCCACCCGTTTGGACGCCCCCATCACGCTCGTCGGGTTCACAGCCTTGTCCGTGGAAATCAGCACGAACCGTTCGACGCCGGCTTGCAATGAGGCTTCCGCCACGGTCTTGGTCCCCAGCACGTTGTTGCGGACGGCCTCCTTGGGATTCATTTCCATGAGGGGGACATGCTTGTGCGCCGCCGCATGAAACACCAGCTCGGGCCGGGTCTGCCCCATGACGTCCGCCACCCGTTCCGGCAGGGTGACGTCGCCCACGGCGGAGATGATCTTGACCCGGGGAAAACGCGCCCGGAGCTCGAGATCCAGCGCATGCAGGCTGTTTTCGTACCGTTCGAACAGCACCAGCGACGACGGCCGATAATGGGCGATCTGCCGGCACAATTCCGATCCGATCGAGCCGCCGGCCCCGGTCACCAGCACCCGTCTTCCTTCCAAGAGGGGATGCAATTCCTCGCGGTCGGTCTGCACCGGCTCCCGCTGCAGCAGATCTTCCAGGCTCATCGGACGAACCTGCCTGAAGGCGGCCGGATCCGCCAGCAGCTGCTTGACGCTCGGCAGGATCTTGATGGGAACCTTGCAGCCTTCGGCGGCGGCGAGAATCCTCTGCTTCAAGGCGTTCGACGCGGAGGGGATGGCCACGATGATTTCATGGACCACCAGCCGCCTGGACAACTCGGGGATGTCTTCGATCCGGCCGGCCACCGAAATGCCGTGAATCTTCATCCGCTGTTTCACCGGATCGTCGTCGATCAACCCCACCGGACGATAATGGTAGCGGCCGTCGCTCAACATGTCCCGCACGAGCAATTCGCTCGCGTTGCCGGCGCCGACGATGAGGACCCGTCTGGTCATCGGACTCCAGACCTGAATCCATTCGCGGAACCATCGTACCGCCAGCCGGATGCCGGCCAGGTACAGGCCGCTCAGCAGCCCCGTGAGGATGAGCACTGAACGCGGGTATTCCACCAAGCCGAACAGGCCGTGCAGCACCGCATACGAGGCCGCCGCACCGGCGACCGACGCCCACAAAATACGTCCCAGATCGTGCAGTCCCACATACCGCCACAAACCGTGCTGAATACCGAAGACGAACAAGCCCAGCCAATACACCGCCACGATGACGGGCAAGCCGCGGAGCAGCAGCGCGCCGTAGAAGGGGGAGATTTCTCCGTCGAAACGGAGCGCGAAGGCCGTGACGTTTGCCGCGACGACGAGACCCGCCTGGCTCAGCACGACGATCACCGACCGATAGCGGAGCAGGGCATCGCCATAACGGCCGAGAAGATGCTGAAAGATTCTTACGATGGTCAAACGCATGACATCAGCTCGAGACGGCTTCGTCCCCGCGACTATCCGGCGAGGGCAGCCAGAGCACGCTCATCCCCACCAAGATCCAGAACAAGACGGCCAAAGCTCCGACCAACATTTGATCAAATTGCAGGCGGACAAACAATCCGCTCATACTTCCGACCGTTCCCGCCAGCACCAATCCCGAGAGTCCGCCGGTCGCCCTCCGATAGGCCGTTGCGGTCGTCCGTATCAGTGCGACATAGAACCCGAGGAACAGCGCCATTCCCGCCACCCCTACGTGAAGGGCCAGGTACAAGAGTATGTTATGGGCACCTTGTGCCTTCACCGCCGCATGTCCGGGAGCGATGGTTTCCGCGTCATCACCATACAACATCGCATAGGTCTGCCCCCCGTATCCCACGCCGACGAGCCAATGTTCGCCGATCTCCGACAGGGTGAACTTCCAGATGTCGAACCGATGGACGATCGTGGCCATGCCGGTCTTGACCGGAATGGAACTCTGGACCCCCGGTTGCTGTCCGCCCGGAACCGGGGACTTGAGCCAGACGGCCAGAAGCACGACGAACACCAGCCCAAGAGTCACCACCCCCGCCGTCCATTTGGCCAGAGCCGTGCGCACAAGCCAGGCCATCACGGCCAGCTCGGTCACGAGCGCGATCAGTCCGGCCCTGGATTGGGTGCTCAGCAGACAGGCGGCCGCCGTCACCGACAGGACCACCCCCGCGCCCGTCATCCCGCGGGAATGATCGCCGTAGGCGGCAGCCAGCGCATAGGGCAGGGCCATGACGAGAAACGTCGTCAGCCAAACCTCGGCCGGAAACGAGGAGACGATCGCCTGGGGATTGGCGACGTTGAACTGCGTCAGGCCGTACGTCGACACGAGGAACAGCGAGGCGCCCAGCACGAAGAGCAGCACCTTCCTGCTTCGGACATCCGCCAAGAACCACACCACCGCATAGAGTACGGTCATGCCCTGGAGCAATTTGCCGTACTCCTTGAAGCTGTACGAGGGGAACGCCGCGAACGGGATCGTGAGACCCACCCACAGCACGAACGACAGGAGCCACAGATCGTACGGCGTCTTCCGATAAAAGAACCGCCTCCTGGCCACGCACCAGACGACCAGCAGGCCGAGCAACACGAGATATCCGTGCCGTTCCACGACCAACAGCTTCTTGAAGGGCAACGTCGCCACATAGACCAGCAGAACGAGCCGGATCGTCGCGTCGAAATACCATGACAGCGTAGCCAGCCACGCCTGCGGGGAACCGCCACGCTCTTTCGTCACGTCATCGTCTCCCGCCGTCCACACGCGATTCCCGCCGGTGGACCGCCCAAGCCAAGCCGGCAAATATCGCCACCCACGCGAGCAGGATCGCGACCCGCCATCGATCGGTCGCGTTCCGATAGACGACCGCCAAGCCTCCGCACCAGAACATGAGCCCGTATTCCACGAGCACCGACCGTCGATGGCTCCAGCCGGAAAGGACCAGACGTTGATAATAATGTTCGCGGTGCCCCTCCCAGATGCGCGCACCACGCCAGGCGCGACGCAACACCGTGACGGTCGCGTCGAGGATGAACGGAGAAAAGATCAAGAGCGGGACCCAGATGTCGAACAGGCGGTCCCGCACCCCGAGCAGCATGAGGGCGCCGGCGGT
>DAOLIU010000020.1:0-37018 GCA_035328385.1 Nitrospira sp.
ATTTCGCCCGAGCATATTAATAGAGGATCGGCGCATCGTCGAAAGGCCAGAACGATGTGAAGGTTGGAACGGATGCATCTATTCGAAGATGATGCGGGAGCCGGGCGATTTCATTTTAAAGATCTGAAGCGAGTGATAGATTCCTTTGGCAGGGTGATTCAGAATCAGCCGTGAATTCGTGATGTGGGTGTCGATCAGTTCGTACTGCCCCCCGCTGTAGTAGAGGTCGCAATCATCGATCTGGCAGTTCTTGTAGACGTGATTGTCCAACGCCAACTTGGCCTTGCTGAAGGTCTGGCCGTCGATCACGATGTAATTGGGCTCGAACCCCACCGGTTTCCCTCCGGGCGGGACTATAGCAAAGTCCTTCCAGTCCGGCAAACGCCCGTACGGCGCGGCACATGTCTTTCCTTTCCCATTGTTTCTGGCGTATTCTGCGCGTCCGGCATGAGGCGCCCAATCAACAAGCCGATCGCTTGTGTCGTCCTCGGCCTCGTCACGGGCTGCGCGGCGGTAACACCAAACGGGTCTGAAGAGTATCCGGCGCAGAAGGCGTTGATCGGAAAGACCAGGCAGGAGTTGATCGCCTGCGCGGGAACGCCGGTCAGCGAGCGGGCGGGGGAAGAGCGGACCGCCGTGATGGACTATTATAGAGAAGCTTCCCAGTTGGAGGAATCGTTTCCCGGTTCGAAGAGCAGCTTCGCCAAAGTGCACCATGGATGCCGCGCGACGATTGTTCTCGACCAGGATCGCGTCGCTGGCGTGCGCTACGAAAGCGATCCCAGTTCCTATCAAGACGAAGACCATTGCGAGGAAATCTTCGATCGCTGTGTCGATCCGTAGCGGCCGATGCCTCCTCCGCTTGCGTGCCTCCGCCGCTATGCCGCGCAAAACGACGTTCAGTGCTCACTGCATTCCGGCCTGCCTGCTGACGGGTTTCGTGCTAGTCGCCGGGACGTGGGGCGGCGGACGGGACGCGCATGCGCTTGAAAAATATGGAAGACCTTTGCCGGAGTTCGAAAAAAGCGACGGCGACACGTCAAAGCAGGGTTTCGACGAATCTCTCATCGCCGGGTACTTCCTTGCGGCGGCATTCGTCTCGAATCCCACGTTTGCGGCTCGTCCGGACAACACCGGCCTCGTCGGCATGCGCTACATGGCGCATTTGGAGACCGACCTGTACAAGAAATACTTGACCGCCTATACCGACCAGAACTTCTTTTCCGACCGGGAGAAGGGCTGGATCATCTTGACCGAATGGGATCAGACGTACGGTATGACCGGCACGGTCGACCATTGGAGTTGGCGTGCGCAATATGAGCGGGATGCGCCGCTCGACAAGAGCGGGCTCATTCAGGCCTATGCGGATGGATTGGTGAACTATCGGGTCCGCAGCCACGAAGACTGGTCGTGGTGGCAGAAGACCTTTCCGAAAAACACGTTGACCGCGTATGCGGGGCTGGGGTGGCTCTACTACAACCAGACCTATTTTGCGAGACCGGACAATACCGGACGAGCGCTCTTTCGGTACGTGGGGCACGTCGATCTGAATCTCTACAAGCAGCAAGTGGTGTTCTACGGCGATTTCAACATGTTCACCGACCGGACGGCTTCGAACGTCGTCCGCCCTTCCGAACTGGATTGGATATTGGGAATTGCCGTGCGCTGGCAGGACTATGAAGTGAGCTTTTACCGGGAACAGGACATGCCGCTGGACCGAGGCGGCCTCATTCAGGAGTACTGGGCCGTGCAACTGCGCTATGCGTTCGACGTACAGAAACAGGCTCGGTAAGTCGGCTCCGGGAACCGCCAACCGTGATCCGGTTTGTCCAACCGGTTGGGTGCGCACCGAGGACGCGGGGCGTCGTGCTACGCTACTTGGCGATGGTGATGGGCAAGTCCCGGCGGGGTATTTCGGTCACCGTCATCTGGAAGAGTTGAAACAACAGCTTGAATGCTTCCCGGTTCCACCTGCCCTGAGGGCCCGTGGCATTGACGGCATAGTGTCGTCCATGTGAATAGACGTCCAAGTCGGCGCCTTGGGGAGAAGTTTCCTGGACGAGCAGATCCAATGTCCGGATGGGATTTTCCGCCACCTCCGGGGTTCGCGGATCCTTGTCGACGTGGTACTCCAATTCTTCCTCTACGGACGCCCCGAGGAAATTCAACATCGCGTTGAAGCTGCGCAGGCGGAACTCTCCGTGCAGCGGCCACTCGCCGCCGAAGTGTCCCGGTCGAATGTCGAATGAAACATCGTTCGACAGGTGTTGTTCGCCCGTCTCGTGAAAGGCCGTCCGCTCTTCGGCGGACAGCGTGTCGGGATCATAATTCGTAATCAGGACCCGTCCGGACACCGGCTTGCGAAGCGTATAGGTTTTTTCGGTTGCATCGTAAGTGACGAGATATTCCTGCTCCAATGCCTTGAATCCTTCGGCCGTCACGGACTCGGCAGGAATCGTCCATACTCGTTCGAACACCAGCGATTCGGCATAGAGCCTGTTGGCGTCTTGAATAGCCGACAGATGCAGGACCGCTTTTCTGAACATGTCATAGCCAGCTCGATCGGTGGGGTTATTCCGATAGGCAATATCCTCGCCGTCTTGTTTCACCCGAAGCTCCTTGGCCATCAGCCTGAGGAGCAGGTCGATGTCCACTCCTTGACGCAGGAGGAGCAGGAATTTGGTCTCTTGAAAGGGTGTCAGCAGCCGTTTGGTGAACTCTTCGCCTTCGATCGGGGCGATGCTGATGGTCGGGTTCTCCGCGACTGATCCTCCGAAGACGGGCATGATGGCGCGGCTGGCTTCGCCGGTAAGGGCCGGGGTCGCACCGGCACTGAATCGAAAATCAAAAGTGGCGGCGATGTTTGAGACGCCCGTAAAATGGATTGGTTGGTGATGATGCGCCCTGGCGATATTGATCAATAGTTGCTTGGAGACCGTGTCCGTGACCGCCTCGTCATAGGCGACCACGGCCCGGTTGAGCGCAATAGGGGACAGGCAACCGGAGACGGCGAGAACCATGAAGCCTAATGCCGGAAACACACCGAGTCTGCAAAGCCGTGTCCTTATCATTATATGAACCGGTGCGGCGGCGCTGAATTTTTCAGCTATCTATCACACTAGAGACGCATTGCCTAGCTGGCGAATCCTCCCTATTTCCTCTTGATCCTTCCGCCGCATGTCTATAGAATGAGCCCGCTTTTCAGACTCGCAGCTCGCTCAGGACGTACCTGCACCACTCCGCGGTTTCCCCTTCTGATTTCCGTACTTTCGTTGGGTTGAAGCCACGGGTTACCGTGTGACATAAGGGCGTCGTTTAACTACCAGGAGGGCATCCCGTGAACGATTCATCGATTGTAACGTTTGCGTTGGTTGCGGCGGTGGCCGGCATCGCCTATGGCTTGTACCTCGCGATGTGGGTCTTCAAACTGAACGCCGGCAACGCGAAGATGCAGGAGATCGCCAAAGCCATTCAGGAAGGCGCCGGCGCCTATATGAACCGGCAATACCGGACCGTCGCCGTCGTGGCGGCCGTGCTGTTCGTCGTGTTGGCCGGGGCCGGGGCGGTTTCCGATAAGTTCGGTTTGTTGACGGCCATGGGATTTCTCGTCGGGGCCGGCGCTTCGGCGGTGGCTGGCTATGTAGGCATGATCATCGCCGTTCGGGCGAACGTACGCACCGCGCAAGCCGCACACAACGGGATGAACGCGGCCTTGACCGTCGCGTTTCGCGGCGGCGCCGTCACCGGTCTCTTGCTGATCGGATTGGGACTGCTTGCGATCACGGGTTTCTATACCATCGCCCAATCCATCGCCGGACAGGAAAAGGCGATTCACGCACTCCTCAGTCTTGGTTTCGGAGGCAGCCTGATCTCGGTGTTTGCCCGGGTAGGCGGAGGCATCTATACCAAAGCGGCGGACGTGGGCGCCGACCTGGTCGGAAAGGTGGAAGCGGGGATTCCGGAGGACGACCCGCGGAATCCGGCGGTCATTGCGGACAACGTGGGCGACAACGTGGGCGACTGCGCCGGAATGGCGGCGGATCTGTTTGAAACATACGCGGTCACGACGGTGGCCGCGATGGTCCTGGCATTCACGCTCTTCAAAGGGCAGAGCGCTCCGATTCTCTATCCTCTGGCACTCGGAGGCGTCACCATCTTTGCGACGATCATCGGGATCTTCTTCGTACGGGTGGGGCCGAGCGGAGAGATCATGCCGGCCCTTTACAAAGGCCTCTTCGTCGCGGGCGGCATCGCGGCGGTGGCGTTCTTTCCAATTACCTCGAGCATCATGGACGGGGTGGGAGGAGTCGGCGCCGTCAATTATTACATTGCGGCCTTGATAGGCTTGATCGTGACGCTGGCGCTGGTCTTCATCACCGACTACTACACGTCCAAGAGTTACGCGCCGGTCAAGGACATTGCGAAGGCCAGCGAAACGGGGCACGCCACCAATATCATCGCCGGTCTGGCCGTCGGGATGCAATCGACGGCGGCACCGGTCGTCGTGATCGCAGCCGCGATACTCGCCAGCTATTGGATCTGCGGCGGCGCGGCTTCGGGCGGTCTGTATGGCGTGGCGGTCGCGGCGGTTTCGATGTTGTCGATGGCCGGAATCGTGGTGGCGATCGATGCGTTCGGACCCATCACCGATAATGCGGGCGGCATCGCGGAAATGTCCCATCTGGGGAAAGAAGTGCGGGATATCACCGATCCCTTGGATGCGGTCGGCAATACCACCAAGGCCGTTACCAAGGGGTATGCGATCGGCTCGGCCGGTCTCGCGGCCGTCGTGCTCTTTGCGGAATACGCGAGAGAAGTGGCCGCGCACAATCCGTCGCTGGCGGCCTTCGATTTGTCCGATCCCAAAGTCCTGGTCGGATTATTCTTGGGCGGGATGCTGCCGTTTCTGTTCGGGGCGCTGTGTATGAAAGCGGTCGGAGAGGCGGGCGGTTTGATCGTGGAAGAGGTGCGCAGACAGTTTCGAACCATCAAAGGGATCATGGAAGGCACGGGTAAGCCCGAGTACGGCACCTGCGTGGATATCGTGACGCAGGCGGCCATCCAAAAAATGATGATCCCCGGATTGATTCCCGTACTCTCTCCGGTCATCGTCGGCGTTGTGCTCGGTCCCCAGGCGCTGGGAGGCATGCTGGTGGGCAGCATCGTCACGGGGCTGTTCGTCGCGATTTCCATGACCAGCGGCGGAGGGGCTTGGGACAACGCGAAAAAATACATCGAGGAGCAAGGCAAGAAAGGATCCGAAACACACAAAGCGGCGGTGACAGGCGATACGGTCGGGGATCCGTACAAGGATACGGCCGGCCCGGCGGTCAATCCGATGATCAAAGTCATCAACATCGTCGCGCTGCTCATTGTTTCGCTGATCGTCCGATAATCTGCGAGGTGTTCCGCTTCCGTCACATTTTTGCGGTCGGCTTGACGCGCTCAAATCACGTGGAGTAAGGTGAACGTACGGAGCAGACACGGATCCACGAGACGGCCCCAGCTGTACGGGAGGTGCTCGCATGGAGAAGCAAGAGCGCAAACAAGAGCAGCGAAGAGACCCGCAGGCGAAGGAAGAGGTCAAGGCCAACCCGAAAGTCGTCGAGGCCGGAAAGAAACTCAAGGAAGACATCGATAAATTGGTCGACGAGATCGACGACGTCCTCGAGAAGAACGCGGAAGAATTCGTGAAGAACTACGTGCAAAAAGGGGGGGAGTGACGGTCGTTTCAGCCGGCCGGCTCCTCCCATCGTTCCGTTTGCTCCAAGTTCCCTCCCACCGATACCTTTTCTGACTCCACCCCTCGGTCTGCAGTTTGACAAAGCTGGGGTGACCTTATACTATCCGCTTAAAATCCGGCCAGTTACGTCTCTTTGGCTCGGACTCCTACTCGAGGGTGGTATGAAGTCCAAGCTCTGGGTTTTCCGCGACATCGATCCCACTCACCGCGAATTCCTGAAACAGGCCTTGTCGATCTCATCCGCAACGGCCTCATTGCTCGTCGCGAGGGGGGTGACGACGCCCGGCGAAGCCGTTTCCTGGATGTCCCATCACCTTTCCCACGATCCGTATCTCATCCCGGATATGGAGCCGGCGGTTGAACGTCTGCGGCGGGCGGTGGTCGATAATGAATCGATCTGCTTTTACGGGGACTACGATGTGGACGGGATGACCGCCACCAGTTTGTATCTTTCGTTCTTCGCCGCGCTGGGCGCACGGGTTCGCGCCTACGTGCCGCATCGCCAGCGTGAGGGGTACGGGCTCAATGCGGAAGCGGTGCGGCGGCTGCGGGCCGAAAGTATTTCGCTGCTCGTCACGTCCGATTGTGGCACCACCGCTCATCGGGAGCTGGCATTGGCGATGGAACTGGGGTTGGACGTCATTGTGACCGACCATCATCAAACGGATGAGCGGATGCCTCCGGCCGTGGCGGTCATGAATCCGCACCGGGCGGACGCCCGATATCCGTTTCGCGGACTCTGCTCGGTCGCCCTGGCGTATAAAGCGGTTGAAGCCTACCAAGCCCGCTATGGAGACGCCGGGATCCCGTTGGAATCTCTTCTGGACTTGGTCGCTCTGGGTACGATTGCGGACGTGGTGCCGCTGCAGGATGAAAACAAAGGATTTGTAAGGGCAGGGTTGGCTCAGCTATCACGCGGCGCTCGTTGCGGCATACATGCGCTGAAGCAGGTCGCCGGCGTAACGAAGGAGTGTACTGCCGAAACCATCGCCTTCAAGTTGGCTCCGAGACTCAATGCCGCAGGCCGATTGGATCATGCCTTGCTCGGGGTGCAGCTCCTGACCACCCAGTGCCCGTCGGAGGCGCGCCGGCTCGCCGATCGGCTCGAGCAACTTAACCGGGAACGGCAATCGATCGAGGCCGAGGTCCTCGCGGAAGCCATCGCAATGGTCAAAGTGTTGGAACCGGAATTGCCGGGTGCGCTGGTGCTCGCCTCACGGCGTTGGCATGTGGGTGTGGTCGGTATCGTCGCGGCGAGGCTGGTCGATCGCTATCATCGTCCTGCCGTGGTTATCGCCGTCGACGACCATGGAGTGGGAAAAGGATCCGCACGGACGGTGGGAAACTTCGACCTGTATCAGGCGTTGGCCGCATGCCGAGATCTACTGGAAGCATTCGGCGGACATCCGAGCGCGGCAGGCGTCACGGTGCGCGAAACCCAGGTTGCCGAATTTGGTGACCGGTTCGCGGCGATCGCGGGGGCATGGACGAACAGCCATCTCGAGGGGCGGACCCTGCATGTGGACGCGGAATTACGACTGGCCGACGTCACGGCTCGATTGATTGAGGAGATTCGCGCGTTGCATCCGTTCGGCGCCGGCAACCCCGAGCCGACCTTTGCGGTGAAGGGCCTCGAAATCATGGAGGCTCGCACTGTGGGCGAGCGGCATCTGAAAATGACGGTGCGACAAGGCCGTTCGCTGCCGTTTGATAGCATCGGCTTCGGGATGCGATCATTGGAAGATCGGGGAATCGCGCCCCGCTCCCCCGTCGATTTGGCCTTTTTACCGGAAATGAACCGGTGGAACGGCTACGATCGGATCCAACTCCGAATTCGCGACCTGCGCCCAAGCGTTCGGGAGTCGTGCGATGGTGTATGAAACTGTAACGGATCTTGACCAGCTGCTGGACCGAGTCAAGAGTTACCATGCCGATGCGGACCTGGGAATCGTGCGCAGGGCCTATGAGTTTTCAGCTCGCGCGCATCAGGGCCAACGGCGGCGGTCCGGTGAGCCTTATCTTCAGCATCCCATCGCCGTGGCAGGCGTCCTCACCTCGCTGAAGACGGATGTGACGGCCATCGTGGCTGGTCTGCTTCACGATACCCTGGAGGACACGGTCGCGACGCCCGAGGAACTCGAAAAGGAATTCGGCAAAGACGTCGTGCATCTCGTCGACGGCGTCACCAAAATCGGCAAAATCACCTTCAAGAGCTACGAGGAAAAGCAGGCGGAGAACTTCAGAAAAATGGTGCTCTCGATGGCGGACGACATCCGCGTCGTGCTCATCAAGCTCGCCGACCGCCTGCACAACATGCGTACGCTCGAGCATCTCAGCCCTGCAAAGCGGCAGGCCATCGCGCAGGAGACATTGGAGATCTATGCGCCGCTCGCCAATCGCTTGGGAATCGGTTGGATCAAGAACGAATTGGAAGATCTCTGCCTGAAGCATCTGAAACCCGACGTCTATGAGATGCTGCGAGTGCGCGTTGCGAAGCGGGACGAGGATCGGCAGCAGTACATTCAGGAAGTGATCGAATTGGTGAATCAGGCGATGCGGGAAAGCGGATTGTCCGGGCAGGGGTACGGCCGCCCCAAGCACTTGTACGGAATTTATCAGAAGATGAACAAGCAGGCCATTTCGTTCGAAGAGGTCTACGATCTGACGGCCTTGCGCATCGTGACCGACACCAAGATGAGCTGCTATGCCTTGGTGGGCGTGATCCACTCTCTCTGGCGGCCCGTCCCCGGGCGCTTCAAGGACTATATCGCCATTCCCAAATCCAATCTGTACCAGTCGTTGCACACTACCGTAGTCGGTCCGAAGGGCGAACATGTAGAATTCCAGATCAGAACGGAGGACATGCACCGCGTGGCCGAATACGGGATCGCGGCTCATTGGAAATACAAGGAGCAGGGGCGCATCACGGATCGGGACAGCAAGGCCTTCGGCTGGCTGCATCAATTCGTGGAATGGCAGCATGATCTGACCGACAATCGTCAGTTCATGGATTCCGTCAGGCTCGACCTCTTTCATGACGTCGTCTATGTGTTTACGCCAAAGGGGATACTGAAAGAGTTGCCGAAGGGTTCGACACCGGTGGACTTTGCGTTTGCGATCCACACCGAAGTCGGCGATCACTGCGTCGGTGCCAAGGTCAACGGGAAGATCGTTCCCTTGAAGCATCAGTTGGAGAGCGGAGACACGGTCGAGATTCTTACCTCTCCCACACAGACCCCGCATAAAGACTGGTTGAAATTCGTCCGCACGTCGCGTGCCAAGACCAAGATCAAACATTGGATCAAGATTGAGGAGCAGAAACGCAGCATTGAAATCGGGCGGCGCCTGTTGGAATCGGAGTTTCGACGGCACGGGATGGCTCCCGCTCAAATGTTGAAATCGGCCGAGCTGCTGGACGTGGCTCAGCAGGCCGGATTCGATACGACCGACGATTTGGCGGCCGCGGTGGGGTTTGGCCATGTGCCGACGGCGCAGGTGATCGGTAAACTGACGGCTGCCTCGACCCCGACCGAAGAGCGGCCGATTGTACAAAAGGCGGCGTCCGGCAGAAGCGACGACAAGGGCGTCAAAGTCAAGGGGGCTCGGGATCTATTGATGCAGCTGTCTCGATGCTGCAATCCGGTGCCGGGCGATCGCATACTCGGATACATCACCCGCGGACGCGGGTTGACGATCCATGCCATCGATTGCCCGAACCTCGAGGCCTTGGACTATGATCGGGAACGACTGGTCGAAGTGGAATGGGATTCGGCCACGCCCAGTACGCACGCCGTCAAAGTGTCGGTGATGGCCGTGGACAAGACCGGGGTGCTGGCCAACGTCTCTTCCGCCATTGCGGAATGCCATGCCAACATCAGCCGCGCTGAGATCGCAACACGCGAGGACCGAAAAGCCATTCTGGACTTTATCATCGAGGTGTCCGGTACGCAGCACCTGGATCAAGTGTTGAAAGCGATCGAACGGGTCGATGGAGTGATTACGGCCAGGCGAGTGCGTGCTTGGCAAGAACGGTCATAGAGGAAGGTTGGAGTTAGGTGGGATTTAAGGACCGACCGGCCGTTCATGGAGTTTGAAACTGGAGCTTGGCACCCCTCTCGATCTTGAGACGTTCCGCTTCTCCGCTTCCAAGTTCCAATACATAGAGTGCCGGATCGTTCGGTTGATATTGGGGGCACCCATCGTCCGTCCTTGTGCAGATGGGGACCCTGTGCGCGATGTGAATGACCTGCTTTTTCTCGTTCATCCAAATGATGTCGAGAGGGATCTTGGTGTTCTTCATCCAGAAGGTCCAAGGCTGCGCCTGTTCAAACGTGAAGAGCATTCCTCGATCGCGGGGGAGATGCTCCCGGAACATAAGTCCTTCTGCGCGTTTTCGTTGGGTGTCGGCGATTTCCGCGTTGATGGTCGTACCGTTCGGGAGACGGATCTGGACCAAGCGATCATCCGCTTCCGTGATGGCCGGTTGGAGGAACAACCAACCGAAGATCGCTATGAGCAGCCACCGCGTCCGCATCGCGGGCATCCTATCGGCCTGAAGGAAGGCAGTCAATACGCCGCGACGACTCGTATCGCCGCTTGAATTCAGCCGCGGGCTGTGCCATCCTCGCCTCTAAAGAAGGAGTCGACCCACAATGAAAGAAAAACGCCGCGTCTTGTACAAGAAAGGGGTCTTCGTCTGTCCCAAGTGCCGCCAGTCGTACGTCCAGGAAAAATGGATCGAAGAATGGAGGATCCGCTGCCATAAGTGCGACTATCGCGGGACGCTGACCGAGGTCTCGGTTGAAGAACACATGGATGAAGAAACCATCCGTCATTGACCGCCCGCTGTCCCGCCGATTCCTGCATCAGAGCCTCATCATGAGACGGCCATCGGTTCTACTTGTCATCATTCTTGGTGCTTTCAGCCTGCCGACCGTAAGCGCCGGAGCAGAAGAGGTGTCCTCTCCGGCCGTGAAAGTCCTGGTGACGTATCACTCCCTGTCGGGTCATACGGAGCGGATGGCGGAGGCCGTGGCTTCCGGCGCGAAAGAACTGCCCGGGACGCGAGTGATTCTCAAGCGCGTAGGGGAGGTGACGGCCGAGGACCTGTTTTCTTCGGATGCCATCATCGTCGGATCGCCGGTCTATTGGTCGAACATGTCGGGAGAGGTGAAATCGTTTTTTGACGACTGGCAGTTCAAGTTCGGGGTCTTTCCCGAGTTCAAGATGAAAAACAAGGTCGGCGCGGCCTTCGCCACCGGCGGACAGGTTTCCAGCGGCAAGGAAGTGACCATGCTCACGATTCTTGCGGCGATGTTGGGCAATCAAATGATCGTCGTGAGCGGGGGCGGTGCGTTCGGTGCCTCAGCCACGACGGAGGGAGACAGTCCGGGACTCGATAAAAGGGAGCTAGCCGACGCCCGTCTGCTCGGCGTACGGGTCGCCGAAGTTTCAGCGATGATCAAGCACGTACCGGTGAGATAGGAAGGTCTGGAGTGAGGGGTCAGGTACGGACTTCACTGGGTGACGGGAGGCGATGTTCACTAGCGGCCAATTCGACGAATTCCTGAATATTCTTTGAGCAACGGCCGCAACAGCCGGATTCCTTCAAACCAAACTTCGATTTGAGCTGGCAGGCCATCACCAGGCCTGCTCGCCCCGCCGCTCGTACGTCGGATTCCGTGATCCCTTTGCAGAGACAAACATACATGGGCGCCTCGCGATTAGCCTACGATTATGAGAAGCATTCTCAGTATGCCATCGAAGGGCTGTTCTGTCAAGTCCCTGTTTGCTGGGTGATTTCTTCAGCTTCCGGTCGAAAACTACGCGAGGGTGGCTTCCAGCTGAATTACCATCTCCTTGATCGTATCGAAGCCTGACTGCCAAAAGCTCTGAGCAGTCATGTCCACGCCCAGTTTTTTCAGGATCTGATCGGGAGATTGCGAACCACCGGTGCCGAGCAGGTCGAGATACTTCGGGACGAAATCCTGCCCTTGCTCCTGGTACATGCGATAGAGTGCCAGCACGAGCAGATTCCCGAAGCTGTACGAATAACAATAGAACGGGCTGGCGAAGATGTGCGGGATCGTGAGCCATTCCCACCGGAATTCGTCCGGGACGGTGACGGCCTTGCCGAATTGCTGGCGAAGTTCAGCGAGATAGGTTTGCGCGAGTTGATCGGCCGTCGCGCCGTCGGCGATCATCTGGTGGGCCATTCGTTCAAAACGAACGAAGTACGCCTGCCGCAAGACCGTTGCGTACATATCGTCCAACTGGCTGAGGAGCAGTCCTTGGCGGACGTTCTTTCTGACTTCCTGCCGCATGAGCGCGTCGGAAAGGATGCGTTCGCCGAAGACCGACGCCGTTTCGGCGAGAGGCAATGTCGCGTGAAATGTAAACACGGAATGGTGTCCGGCCAGCATGCCGTGTACGGCGTGCCCCAATTCATGGGCCATCGTCGCGATGTCGCGCGCGTCACCGGTATAGTTCAACAGGACGTACGGCGTTCGTCCCGGCACCACGCTGTAACAGTAGGCTCCGCCCATCTTGCCAGGCCTGGTTGCGGCGTCGATATGACGTTCGCTGAAGACCTGGTCGACGAGGTCGGCCAGTCGGGGTGAGAAGCCCCGATAGGCTTCTCTTACTAGGGAGACCGCGTCGGCATACTTGTACTTCTTGGATTCGGTCCGATGCGGCGCATAGAGATGGTAGCGGCTCATGGGCTTGATTTTGCAGATCTTGGCCTTCAGCTTGAAATAAGTCTGAAAGACGTCGGCGTTCTTGGCGCAAATCGAAAGCAGCGCCTCGACCGCTTCATCCGGCACATCGTTGCCGAGATTACGCGTCGCGATCGGGGAAGAGAAGCCTCGCAGGGAGAGATTCTCGGATTTCCAGTCGTTGACCAGGGTTTTGTATATTTCTCCCAACAAATCGCGCTGAGCAGAAAACACACGATAGAATTCGGTATAGGCTTCCTGCCGGACCGCGCCTTTCGGGCTTCGTACATACGACATCAATTCTTCCCGGTTGACGACGTTCTTCTTGCCTCGATCGCGGATCGTGAAGGACAAGCCGTTCGTGACGACTTCGTACAGGGTATTGATGGCACTGCGTCCCGTGACGTTCTTGATGTTGATGATCTTTTCTTCCGCCTCGGAGAGCGTATGGGGTTTGTGCCGGCGAATCGTTTCCAGATAGTAACGCAGGTCATGCGAGTCGGCCATGAGACGGTTTGCGGTCGATTCGTCAACGCTCTGCCACCAGAGTTCGAAGAACAGGAGGCGATTGTTGAGGGCGGCGAGGCGTTCCTCGACGCGCGTTTTGAAGGAGCGCGCTTTCAGGTCTTTCGTGTTATCCGAGAACCAGAGATACGCATAGGCACCGAGGCTGGAGGAACCTCTGGTCACGGCCTCCAGCGTCTTCAGTATCGATCGGAAGGCGTCGCTCGGTATCGCAGGGGACAGAGTCGGCCGTGCCGACTCGATCTGTACGACGAGCGCATCGAGATCGGCGAGGTGCCGCTCGAGTCGTTCCACGGGGTTCTCCAGGAGATCGGTGAGATTCCATCGGTCGGACGCGACGAGGCGTCGTGACCGCTGCCGAGTTGAGATTGTCGCCGCCATGTTCTCACTCCTTGCCGTAAGAATGCCGAATCATATCACTCCCGCGCCGTAAGCCGGGGAAAAAACGCGCCGCTGATCCGGACGTATGCGCATTGACAGCTTCCCGGCAGGATGTAAAAATCTTCGGTATCCAAGGCCGACATGACCGATCAAGACCTCAATCGCGCCGTGCAATATGTCATCGCGAGTACGTCGTACGGCCGAGACACCGTCGAATCTGTCCTCAGAACCGGCTTCCGGGAGTTGACGGAGTTGGCGCTTCAGACGACTCGGCGCTTCGAACGGGACTCACTGTTGGAATATGTCTCGCAATGGACCATCAAGCAAACGAGGCAGCCCGAACCTCTAGTCCGGGAAATCCTTGCTTGTGCCGGCCGGTGGATGGACGAGGTTTGCGAAGAAGTCTCCACCCGCAACCATGAAGAGACGTGATCGGCTCCCGACGAGCACGGGGGGACGGACTGGCGCGGGTGCTGATTCGGTGCTCCGGTCTGGATGACGCCGCTCCATTCCTTGCGGCACTGTATGCTCAACGCGGCCTGTCCGCGAATCCGTTCCGCTGCTCCATGGCTGGCTTTCGTTCCAAAAAGACAATCAAGCTCGTCAACCAACTCGTCCGCTTGAACGATGCGGCAGAAGCCACGCGCTGGAGAGACGAGCCGGGGCTTCCTCGAGAAATTCGGGAACGGTACGCGACACTGCAGCGGCAGTGCCGCGATCAATCAAGCCATCTGAGGCTCGGCCGGCTCGTCCATCGGCTGACGCAGCATGACCATGGTGTTCGAGAATCGGCTCTTGCGGAGATGGAATTGGCTTCGCAGTTGATCCGTGTCGGCGCCGCTGTAATGTTCCTGCCTGAGTCGCAAGCGAAGACCGCCGATTTGGAGTGCCGTATCGGCCCGGACCGATTCTTCGTCGAAGTCACCGCGATGGTGGGGTCGCGCGCGTCGCGAAGGAGGCGAATCGCCGGCTTGGCCGATGGGGTCGATGATATGCCGGACCGAGGTGCAATCCTGATCCATCGCGTGCTCGCGCGCATTCGGCAGAAGGCCAAGCAACTTGCCGACTACGTCGACCCCGTCGTGCTCAGTGTTTCCATCCCTCGGGCGGAATTGGAAGGAGCGGGCCGAACTCGACGGGGGAATATCAGCCTCGACCTTAGGGTGTTGGCCGGCTCGACGACCGTACTCTTGACCAAGCTCCGACATCTGAGCGCGGTCCTGATCACGCTTTGGGACGTCGAGCCTCTTCCGTTCGGTGCCGCGACCAGGTTGGTCAACGTCGACGTGCATGAACGGAACAGCCGGCAGGCCGGCCATCCGCGCGTGCGGCTGTTGATCCGCAATCCATCCGCAGCCACGCCGTTGACGGAGCACCAACGGGATTCCTTCGATCGGTTGCTTTGAGGCGCGGAGGGTCAGGCCGGCAAGGAACTCTTCAGGATTTCAAGGTTCTTCGTCACCATCGCATCGCCATTCTTGGTGGAGATCTCGATGCCTGTCGCGACAATCTCCCGGCATTCGGCGTAGCGACCCAATTTATGCAGCGATTGAGCAAGCGCATAGTACGCGGCCGAGTACGCCGGCTTGACGGTGATGCACTGACGGAGCGCCGTCACGGCTTCTTCGAAATTTCCGTCGTCCATATACGCTTTCCCTAAGCCGAACCACGCCACGTCATCGTTGGGATCCACGGCGAGGACCTTCTTGAGGGGTTCGATTCTGGGGTTGGGCATCGGCTGTTCCGCTGTCTTTGTCGGACGGTAGCACGGGGCGGCGCTCATTGTCTATGCGCAACGGCGCGTGCTAATCTCAACAACTGAGCGTCCTGCGCGAAGGTCGTGCGAGGCGTTCTTGCGAGGTCCCGCTATGGGCAAGACCGGGCTTGTCTATCATGCCGCCTATCTCGATCACGACATGGGTGTGGGACATCCCGAGTCGCCGAATCGGCTCCGCGCCATTATGCAGCAATTGGAGCACGGAGGGACGGCCGCTCGGCTTCTCAAGATTCAGCCGAGAAAAGCGGAGCATGAATGGGTGACGCAAATCCATGACTCCCGTTACGTGGCGGCCTTGGAGGACCGTGCGCCTTCCACTGGACGAGTGTCGCTCGATGCGGATACGTCGATGTCGCCTGGGTCTTTGGAGGCCGCTTACCTGGCGGCTGGCGGAACCTTGACGGCGGCCGATGCCATTCTGGCCGCTCAGGTTGACCACGTATTTTGCGCCGTGCGGCCTCCCGGCCATCACGCCGAACGCGACCGTGCAATGGGATTTTGCCTGTTCAATAACGTGGCGATCGCGGCGCGGTACGTTCAAAAGAAATACAGACTCACCAGAGTGTTGATCGTCGACTGGGACGTGCATCATGGAAACGGAACGCAACATAGTTTCGAGGACGATCCGACCGTATTGGTTTTCAGCACGCATCAGTATCCGCATTATCCGGGAACCGGACGTGCGACCGAGCGGGGACGGGGAGCGGGAGAAGGCTTTACCGTCAATGTCCCCATGGAGCAAGGCGAAGGGGACGAGGCCTATCGGGACGTGTTCCTGAAGTCTCTGGTTCCGGCGGCGGAAGCGTTCAAGCCGGAGTTCGTCATCATTTCGGCCGGATTCGACGCGCATCGTGATGATCCCCTGGCCGGCATGGCATTGACCGAGGCCGGCTATGCGGATTTGACCGGTATCGTCGCCGGTATCGCCAAGCGGCATGCCAAGGGGCGGATTCTTTCTTCCCTGGAGGGCGGGTATCATTTGCCGGCATTGGCCGGTTCTGTGGAAGCTCACGTTCGCGCGCTTCTGGATGCATGATGGAAGAAACTCGCCGCTGGCATGTAGAGCCGAGCCGACATGGGCATCCGCGCAAGAGGCCGGCCGAACGTCGCGAGGCACCAGGAGGAGGACATTGAGGGAGTTATGACACATCCGTTATTGATCGATACGGCAACCTTGCAGGACAAATTGGGCCGACCCGGGCTCGTCATCGTCGATGTCCGGGGGAAGGCGGCGTACGAATTCGGCGGTCATATTCCGGGTGCCGTCAATTCGACCTGGCACGAGTACAGCGATCCGAACGCCGTGGCCAAGGGGCTTCTTGATCCCGATCTATCCCGGATGCAGCAGCGAATCCGGGCCCTCGGCATCAGCGACGACAGCGAGGTCGTCATCTATTCGAATCCGTTCGATAACTGGGGGGATGAAGGCCGCATGTTCTGGATGCTCGAATATCTCGGACACAAGCATCTGCGCATCTTGGACGGAGGATGGGTCAAGTGGATCGATGAACGTCGCCCCTTCGAGCACGGACGGGTCAACGTCAAACCCGGCACCTTCGTCATCCAGATCAAAAAGGACACCGCCATCTTTAAGGACGAGCTTCGGGGGTTGGTGAAGCAGCCTCATCCGCGCGTCACGATCGTCGACGCCAGGAGTTTGGAAGAGTTTCTGGGGAAGGAGGTGTCCGGCATTCCGCGCCCCGGCCATATCCCGTCCGCCATCAACATTGCATGGAACGGATTTCTGAACCAGAATGCCACGGTGAAGGATCTTCAAGCGATTCGATCCAGCCTGGAAGACAAGGGCTTGCATCCGGATCAGGAGATTGTGTGTTACTGCACCGGCGGCGTCCGGTCGGCCTGGTTGTATGTGGTGCTCAAATTGGCCGGCTTTCAAAAGGTGCGCAACTATGCCGGATCCTGGTGGGAGTGGAGCCGCGATTTCGCCTGTCCGGTGGAAAAGGATTTTCAAGGTCTGCAAAAGGTCCTGGGGATCGAAGCGCCGACCAGACCGTCTTGACAAGCCCAAAAACGGCTGTGTAAGGTGAATACATTAGCAGTCCTTATCCATCTCTCTCTCGCATCGAACCAATAACGAGGAGGCCCCATGAACGTGACAATCCAACGCGGAACGCTTCTGTTGGCAGCTGTGGCATTGCTGGGTATGCCGCTGGTTGCTGAGGCGGACAACAAGCATGTGAGCGAAGCCGTGGAACATGCAAAGGAAGCGGTGGAGCATGGGAAGCAGGGTCATGCGGATGCATTGACGAAGCATGCCGAAGGTGCGCTGAAGCACGCGCAGGCCGCCCAGAAAGACACGAAGAATCCGCATCTGGACGAAGGGGTCAAGCATCTTCAGGAAGCGGTGGAGCATGGGAAGGCCGGACATGCCGATGTGGCCACGAAACACGCCGAAGGCGCTGTGACCCATCTGTCTGAAGTGAAGTAAGCCGCGCTGAGTAGAGTTCCGTTACCGGTTTGCGGAGTGCAGTTTCGAGCGGGCAGGGATCGTGATCCCTGCCCGTTTCTGTCTCGGGCGGTGGAGTTCGGAGATCCCTCCCGCGTTCGGCTGAGAGGAGCCTGTCGTGCGCATCGGCTACTACCAGAGCAATCCGGAATTCGGCAAGAGTTCCGCGAACCTGGAAACGATTGCCGCCAAGCTCGACGCCGTCGAGGCCGATCTGATCGTGTTGCCGGAACTCTGCGTGTCCGGATATCAGTTCGTTTCGCAGGCGGAAGTGCGCGAGCTGGCCGAGCCCATTCCCGACGGACCCACCACCGCGCGTCTGGCCGAGATCGCGCGCAAGAAGCGCATGGTCGTCGTGGCGGGACTCGCGGAACGGGCCGGTTCCCTCCTGTATAACTCCGCCGTGGTGGTCGGTCCCAACGGTTTCATCGGGTCCTATCGGAAGACCCATTTGTTTTTCGAGGAGACGCTGTTCTTCACCCCCGGCGATACGGGGTTTCGTGTGTGGGACATCGGTCCGGCCAGGATCGGGGTGATGATCTGTTTCGATTGGTATTATCCGGAGTCGGCGCGCACGTTGGCTCTGAAAGGCGCCGACGTCATTTGCCATCCGTCGAATCTGGTCCTGCCGAACTGCCCCGATTCCATGCCCGTCCGTTGTCTCGAGAATCGCGTCTTCTCCGTGACGTGCAACCGTACCGGCACGGAATCCCGAGGGGGGAAAACGCCGCTCGTGTACATCGGCAACAGCGAGGTCGTCAATCCTCGAGGGGAAATCCTCCACCGATCGCCGCGTGATCAGGAAGAGGTCTGTATCGTCGAGATAGATCCGGCCCAGGCCCGCGATAAAGCAATCACTCCTTATAACGATCTCCTTCGTGACCGACGGGAACCTCTTTATCGATAAGCGCCTTAGGCTGGTTCCGCGCCGACCGATCTCTACGCATTGCGGTTGGCGATGCGGCGTCGGACGGCTTGCGTGTGCCGTGACGGCGCGATAGGATAAGCCGTATGCAACTCCCCTTAGGCAAGGGCATCTTTCTCATCGCAGCTCCGACGCTTCGCGATCCGAATTTCCGCCAAACCGTGGTGCTGCTGTGCGAGCATGGTGCGGACGGCGCGTTGGGAGTCGTCGTGAATCGTCCGACCGCCATGTCCGTGTCGGAGGCCTTGCCTCACGTGCCGGTTCTGGAGGGGCAGCGGCACGTCCTGTTTTCAGGAGGGCCCGTCCAGCCGAATCAGGTGATGCTGCTCTATCGGCTGAACCAGATGCCGGACAATTCGCACCACGTGTTTGACGGTGTGTGTCTGGGCGGCGATGTCGAACTGGTCGATCGGATTCTTACCGCCAATCAAGGGCGTGAGGCGTTTCGAGCCTATGTCGGATATTCCGGCTGGGGGCCAGGACAGCTTGAGTCGGAGATGAAAACCGGCTCATGGATCACCATACCGGCGGATCCCAACATCGTTTTTGAGAAAGATCCTATGCGCATCTGGCCTGATATCGTGAGCACGTTGGGCGAAGAGTATCGGCACTATGCCGACATGCCCATCGATCCCTGCCTGAATTAGACATCCAGCGGTCTGCCTTAGGTTATTCCGACCTCGTTTGAGCAGTGCACGCCAGGCGCTGGAATGCACCGCATCCTCGATCGGTTCACCGGGACGATCCGGTCCTCACATTGCGGCGACCCGTACCTCGATGGTACGCTGCCGCCGATGCGATGGTCCGTGGCTGCACAGCGGAGCCGTTTTCTCCTCAACATGGTGGCGGCTGTCGGCATCGCCGCGGGCTCATCCGGGTGCGGCGTGGCGTACACGATCGTCAAATCTGAATCCAAGCTCGATCGCCTCTCGGTTCCGATGACCAAGACGCAGGTTGTCGACGAAATCGGCCGGCCCGACCGTGTCCTGCGGGACGACGGGCGGCTGCTCGTATGGGAGTATTCGCTCACGGCGCGCAGGCAATGGTTGTACGAGCTCGCGCTCTGTCCCATTTCGGTCTGGATCGGCGGGTGTCTCTTCTATCCGTTCACGAATATCGCGGCCGACCAGCAACGGGAATATCCGCATCACGTGGTCATGGTGAACGAGGAACTCTGCGCCTGGGGGCCGCCGGCGGCCATCCTGCAGCGAAGGAAAGCCTGCGCCGCGACCGGCGTGCAGGCCGTTCAGGCGGTCAACGGTCGCCTCGAACCCGTCGTCACCGGCAACGGTCCCATCGACCGAGAGAGCATCGATCGCTACCGGACGATGGCGGTCATGCTGTTTGAAGACGCGGCCGGTGCGCGCGGATCCGGCTCGCGCGTGACCGGGATCGTGACGACCTTGATGCTCGACCTCGACATCCACATGGTGGAGCGGGCCAAGCTGGACGAGGTGCTGAAAGAGCAGGTCATCCAGCTCACCCATGCGGACGACGCCAACGTGCTGAAGGTCGGCAGACTGGTCGGCGCACAGGCCATCATCGTCGGCGAGGTGCAGCAGTGGGAACGGCGTCCCCAGGACCGCATGCACAGCGTCTCGTTGGCTCTGCGCATGATCGACGTCGAAACCGGTCTGTTGCTGTTCAATGGCGAGGGCCATTTGACGGATCCCACGACCGACGATCCCGAGGGGTCCGCGCGATTGATCGTCCACCGCATTCTTACGCGATTCGGCGCTCAGACGGGAATGCTCGGGTCCGGGCGGATCGGAGTGAACTGGGAATTGCTCGAGGAGCGGGGAACGCGCTTCTATCTGGTGCGCGAGCTGCGCAGCGGGCTGCCGGCCGAAAAGGCGGGGCTCAGGGTCGGCGACCGGATCGTGGCCTGCAACGGCGCCTCGCTGGCGACGGCGAGGAACCAGCGTGACGCCAAGCGCCTCTGCCAGGTAGAGGCCGGCGAGATTCTGGAATTGGACGTGCGGCGAACCGACGAGCCGTTGCACCTGATGGTCACGGCGGACAAGCGGCCGGGACTGTAGCCGGTCGGCTGCCGCGGGAGACGCCGAGGTCTCCGTGATCGCCGGTCTTGCCGGCGGCCGGTCGTGCGGCGGCGACCGGGCCGTGATGATGTTCCCAAGGAGCGCTATGACTGAACGAAAGCTTTCGCAGTCCGGAACCGAGACGTTGCTGAAGAAACTCCATGAACGGCCGCAGATGCCGCTGGCCGAATGGCTCAGGCCCCCCGCGCACGTCCACTATATGGCGTTCAGGATGTCGGATCCCCCGGTGCATCGCAAGGCCAGCCGGGAGGAATTCGAGTCGATACTGTCCGCGTTCTCCGTGCCGGATGACCACGTCTTTCTCCATGAGACGTTCGGCTATGGAGTCAAGGAAACGGCGACCGGAGAGCGATTGATCATCGTCTGGCAGGCCCATACCGAGTATTACAACTATCAGCTCTGGCACCTGCCTCTCCCGACATGGGCCGAAGCGGCGTTCGGTTCCTTGACGTTTCCTGGGTATCAATTCCCCGTGACCCCGCTCGGCACGGAAGTGTGCCGTCTCGACATCCTGCTTACTTTGGATACGGTGCCTTCGCGTGAACGCATCAGATCATTATTGCCCGGCCCGGTGGTGTACGGGAGCCGGATCCTCGACGAGCAGACCACCGTGGTGACGAGCTTTACTCCGGACGAGCAGGGGCGGGAACGGTATTGGGTCAGCGTGGGACAGTCGCAGGGGGTCGCATCGCGCCTGAAGGACATCGTCGATGCCATCGTCCGGATCGAAACCTACTACCATCTCTTGCTGATGCAGAAACCCTTGTTCTCCGCCGCCGTGGACCAGGTGTATAAATTCGAACAGGTTCACCTGAAGCAACGAGAAGTCATCAGCGGTCACATCGGCCATGCGGATTCGCAGACACTGCAGCGCTGGCTGAACAGCCTCACTCAAGATCTTCTCAAGACCAACCGCATCGCCGGCCGGCTCCACTTTGAACTGTCCGCGTCGTTGCCGTACGACAAGATCGTACACGCGACCTTGAACTCCCTGGCCGAGCGTCCCCTCGACTCCTATCGGCCTGTGTCCGACTACGTGCTCGGCGGCATCACGGGCGTCGCGGAAGGGTATCAACAGCTGCTCCGGCGAATCGACACCCTGCGAGGCGGCTTCGAAGGAATTATTTCAATCATTCGGGCGCGTGTCGATCTGATTCTGGAGGCTCAGAATCTCGCGCTTTTGCAAAGCGTGGACAAGACCACCAAGAGCCAAGTCATCCTGCAGCATACGGTCGAAGGGCTGTCGGTGATCGTCATCGCCTATTACCTGGCCGGATTAGCCGGGTACATTCTCAAAGGGCTCTACGAGGCCGGATTGATCAAGAACGCCAATATCGCCGCGGCGGTCTTCGTTCCCATCGCCATCGGGTTGGCGTTTGTCGTCACGACGGTCAGCAAAAGGTATCTGCACAGGAAATTATCCGACGGGCATGCGCCACAAGAAGACAATAAGGATGATCAGCAGGGCGGGTGACGAGAACGATCGCGGGTTCGGCCGCCGAAGCCCTTCTCAGGTCACAGCCGTAGAGGCGAGGGATTCCGCCAGAAACCGTCCCGTGTGCGACTCTGCCACTTTCGCCACCTGTTCCGGCCGTCCCTCGGCCACGATCCAGCCTCCTGCTTCGCCTCCTTCCGGCCCAAGGTCGATGATCCAGTCCGCGGACTTGATCACGTCCAGGTTATGCTCGACCACGAGCACCGTGTTGCCTGCATCGACGAGCCTGTGAAGTACCATCAACAGTTTCTTCACGTCGTCGATGTGCAATCCGGTGGTCGGCTCGTCCATGATGTAGAGCATGCCCGGGGACTGGCTCCGCCCATGGCGGGGCCTGTCCCCCTTGGTCCAGCGGGAAGAGGAACAGATGGCCAGTTCGGAGGCAATCTTGAGCCGTTGGGCCTCGCCTCCGGAAAGAGTCGTGGCGGATTGTCCCAGCCGCAGATATCCCAGGCCGATGGAGGAAAGGAGATGCAGGCGCTCCTGTAATTTGGGTGCGCCGGAGAAAAACGACAGGGCTTCGTCCGCCGTCATCGCCAGCACCTCGGAGATATTTTTCCCCCGATGGCGGACGGTCAGGACGTCGGGCTTGAATCGTTTCCCCTCGCATACCTCGCAGGGCACATACATGTCTTCGAAAAAATACATCTCCAGCTTCTCCACGCCGCTGCCTTCGCAGCGTTCGCAGCGCCCACCCGCCGCATTGAACGAGAAATGTCCGGGTGTGAAACTCCGCCGCAGGGCTTCTCGCTCGGAGGCGAACAGCCGCCTGATCTCCTCAAACGCTTTCAGATAGGTGATGGGATTGGATCTCGGTGTTCGCCCGATCGGCTGCTGGTCGATCAGCCGGACGCCGCTCAGGTGCTCGATCCCTTTGATGGCGGCGAACCGGCCCATCGGCAGCGATTCCACACGAAACGCGCGGGCCAGCGCGCGATAAAGGACGTCTTCGACCAGCGTGCTCTTGCCGGAGCCGGACACTCCGGTCACGCAGATCAACATGTGGAGCGGCAGCCGGACGAGGAGGTCTTTCAGGTTGTGTTCGCGCGCGCCGGCAACGACCAGCAGCGTGCCGTTGCCGCGGCGGCGCGTCTTCGGCACCGGGATCTGCTCTTCGCCGCGAAGGTACCGGGCCGTGATCGCCCTGCGGTCCGCCAGGAAATCCTTCGCCGGAGCGGCGCAGACGACGTCCCCTCCTTTCTCCCCGGACTGTGGCCCCAGCTCCACGACATAGTCGGCGGACTCGATCATCCGGCGGTCGTGTTCGACGACCACGACGGTATTTCCGGCCGCCGCGAGGTCCTTGAGGATGTCCGCAAGCAGGTCCGTGTCCCTTGCATGGAGTCCGATGGTCGGTTCGTCGAGCACGTACAACGTGCCGACCAGCCTCGCGCCGAGCTGGTTGGCCAGCGACACTCGCTGCGCCTCGCCGCCTGAGAGGGTTTTGGTCTGCCTGGCCAAGGTAAGGTAGCCGAGCCCGACCCGGGTGAGAAATCCCAGCTTGGCGCGGAGATGCCTGAGCAGGTCCGCGGCGATTTCGATCTCGAACGGCCGCAGGGCCAGGTCGTTCAGCCAGGCCACGGCGCTTTCGACGGTCATCTCGGCGACGTCGTGGATATCCTTGCCGCCGATCTTTACGTAGCGGGCGGGCGGCTTCAGGCGGCTGCCATGACAGCTCGGGCAGGTGACGGGCGTGCGATAGCGGCTCAGGAGAACGCGCACGTGCAGCTTGTAGCGTTTCCCTTCCAGGTAAGTGAAAAAATCGTCGATGCCGTCGAAAGACTTGTCTCCCTTCCAGAGAAGGTCTCGCACCGACTGAGGCAGGTTTTTGAAAGGCGTAGAGAGATCCACTCCCTGTCGCTTCATGGCCAGCAACATCTGCTTCTGCCACCAGTCCGTGCCGGCCTTGCTCCAGGGTTCTACGGCCCCTTGGGCGAGGGACTTGCCGTGATCGGGAATCACCAGGTCCGGATCGTACCGCAAGACGTTGCCGAAGCCTTTGCATTCGGGGCAGGCGCCGAGCGGATGGTTGAACGAAAACAAGACGGGCCTCGGAGGCTCGAAGGTCCGGCCGCAGCGCTGACAGAGAAACCCGCTGCTGTAGATCTGCATGCCGGTGCCGACTACGTCCACGGCGCAACGACCTTCCCCTTCTCGAAATGCGGTTTCCACGGCCTCCGCGAGACGGGACCGGTCATCCTGTCTCAAGATCAGGCGATCGAGCACGACGTACAGATTGCCTTCCGTTCGAGGGAGCGGCTGCGCCGCGTCGTGCAAATCGACGATCTCCTCTCCGGCTTTCAGGCGGGCATAGCCTCTGGTCAGCAGGGATTGCCGGAAGTCCTGCTCCTGCTTGGCGGCGGGGGCTTTGATCGGGAAGAGGATCATGGCCCGTGCGCCGGAAAAACGGCCGAACAGATCGTCAATGACGCTGTCCGGATGAAACGCCCTGGCTTCCACTCCACAATCCGGACAGATCGGCTTGCCGATCTTGGCGAAAAGCAGGCGAAGCAGATCGGCGATTTCGGTGGACGTTCCGACGGTCGAGCGCGCGGTCCTCACCTGATTTTTCTGTTCGATGGCGATCGCCGGGCGAACGTTGAGGATGCGGTCGACGTCGGGGCGGGAGACTTTTTCGAGAAACATCCGGGCATAGGTCGAAAGTGACTCGACGTAGCGCCATTGGCCTTCGGCGAACAGCGTATCGAAGGCCAACGATGATTTTCCCGATCCGGACAGCCCGGTGACGGCGGTGACTTGATCGTGAGGCAGGGTGAGGGAAATATTCTTGAGATTGTTCTGCCGCGCCCCTTCGACGATCAGGCTGCGGACCGTGGGCTGAGACTCCATAGGCGGGGGCACGCGCTCCTCCTGTGCAGAGCGGGACCGGTCATCCTAGCAAGAGCCGGCGGCGTCTTCAATGAAGCGGATCAGCGACAGGCGGGCCGGAAAGAATCCCGCTTTGTCTTGGGGATTCCCCTTCTGAATGAGAGTATGGGTCGGTGCGCTTTGCGGAGACCTATCGCATGACGCGCGCATAACGCGGGGTCGGCGCTCCGGGCCGACGAGAGGAGTTCCGATCGTATGACACAGTCTTCCATGTCGTCTGACTATCTGAGCCTCGGTCGGCAGTTGGCAGTCTTGCTGGGCACCAGTTTGGAAGGGCGGTCCGGTGATGCCCTCAAGGAATTGGCGAGGGCCTACGACCCGTCGGCGAACGAGGCCCGCGTCAGCGCCGAGGTCTTTCTGTTCCACAAGTATCTCGTGGTGCAATCCTGTGTCGGCATGTTTCCCGAGTCCGAGGTCGAACGCGTAATCGGGGGGCTGTTTGCCGCCTTGAACGAAAAGGCCACGCGGTTGGAATTCAGCCGGGAGCGGCAGCAGGCCATGGAACAGATGTGGCAGATGCGGGCCAGGCAATTCGACGGGCCCTTCACGGAGGACCGGGAACATTTCATCCAGCAAGAGCAGGACGGCGTCTACTGGAAGTGCTCGTTGACCAGGTTCTGTCAGAACGTCCTGGAATTGGATAATCCTCCGGACATCTGGGCCGGCGGCACAGGTCCGTCGCACAAGGCCAGCGCTGCCGTCACCGAGACTGTCGAGCAATTGGTGTCGGCGATGAGAGAGATGAGCCGCCTGCACTTCGGCGCCTCTTGACAAGATGCTGAAACACGTCCTCCAGCGGACTGGGCCCTCACCGACTCGCGCTCGTCCGCAAGCGTGACGCTCATTATGCTTCGCGTCGCGGACCTCCGCTAGTCGCGCTTCCGTCCTGTTCGCCAGTCCTCAACAATACAGCGTATCCCTTCATGCCCGGAGCCGAGGCCCGAAGCTCAGGTCATTCACATCACGCTGAACGCAAGCGGGCAGCGGTCATCGCAGGGTCATCCTCAGGACGGCAATACACATCATATAGAGCGCTAAGGACATGGCCGCGCCGGGCCAGAATCCAAGGCGGGGAACCGCGACGATCATGGTGACGACGTAGACGATCCACGGGGGGACGAACCACAAAAGCTGCTTCGCGTAGCCGACGAGCGAGTCCGTACCACCGTTCAAGTAGATCAGAAGAAACGTGGCTCCCGTGATGGCCGGAAACGTACTGGCGAAGGCGGCCAGAAAGGACCGCCCTTGCGAGCCCAAGTAGGTCGATAGGCTGACGATCGTGCCGCCGAGCAGGAAATACATCCCGTACTTGATCAGTTCGTTCACGACCGATGCTCCTCAGCACTCACCGTGGAACGCCTCCATGGCTTCCCGTTCAATGGCCTCGCCTTGTCCCGTATACCGAGGAGAAAAGTGAAAGACGACCAGCTCCCGCACCCCGGCCGCACGTGCCATCGACCCCGCCTGCCTGGCCGTCAGATGATAGCGCTCCCACGCTTTTGACGCATCGGCGTCGAGATAGGGGGATTCGCAGTAGAGCGTATCGGCCTCACGCGCCAGGGCGACGATCTTGGCCTCGTTGTCCGGATCGAAGCGGGCGTCGACGACGTAGACGATCTTCTGTCCTCGTGAAATGGTGAGGAACCGCTCCTTGACCTCTCCCAGGAGGAAGTCGCGCTCTTCGCGCCGATGCTCGTCGTACAAGGTGGCGGTAAAACGGAAATCATCGGCTCGGCCCTGCCAGATGTGCTGCTTGACGTCCTTGAGCCACGAACCGACCGGCAGACCCGCATCGTGGAGCCGCTGCTTGTTCACGTTGATGTGAAACTGCTCTTCCAGCGCATAGGCAAACGATGGAATCCGGTGGTTCAAGGCGACCGCCCGTACGGCGAACATCGGGTCCTCGAGGACCGTGAACTGACCGGTCGACGGATCGGGGGTCAGGAGAGAAGGGGCTTGTTCAACCGGAGTGAACCCATCGCTCGCCTGAAAGCGCGTCCGCCGGACCTGATGGGCATGGAACTCACGGACGTCCAGACTGAGGGGATAGCCGTCCACCAGATTCCATGTATAGCCGTGAAGTTTTCCGTTCACGTTGTCGATGAGGCCGGGAGGACCGAACAGGCGGACGGTCTTGCCCCGCCCGAGCGCCACGCGCAGGACCGCATCGAATCCGATGAAGTGATCCACATGCGTGTGCGAGATGAAGATGTCGCCGGCCCGCAGCAGCCTCGTCGACCCCAGGGCATCGTTCTGCCCCAGGTCGAAGAGCAATGCCCGTCTCGACCAGCGCACGTCCACGAACACGCCGGGATCGCCGAATACATCATTGACGAGGTAGCTGGAGAACGACGGATTCATGCTCCGATCATCCCAGGAGCGCCGATCGTATGACACTATACATGACGAGGACCTCCACCGCATGCGCGGTGATCGGAACGTACAAGTTGCGCATGGCGACTTGAAGCGCACCCCAGATCGCTCCGTCCCAGACGGCGATCCAATGAAGCTCACGAAAGGTGTGCGTCATGAACGGATCGAAGGAAAACGCGAGCGCGCTGAGGCCGACGGCGAGACTCGAGCAGAGACGGGGATAGCCGGGTCCGAACGTCGCGGCTCCCAGGGCCTGCAATCGCCCCAGCAGGTAGCCGCGGAAGTTGAACTCCACGAACAGTGCGATGGCGCAAATGAGCCACGGCAGCATGAGATACACCGGGAGCCGGGCATGCGGCGTGTGCGTGAGAAAGGTGACGTCGTACCCCAGCCGGGGAACGCACCAGAGAATCACGAAGGAGTTGAGGGAACCAAGGAGGCACCCGACGGGCAGTCCTCGAACAACGCCCGCGGCGATCTTGTGCGGTTCGAGACCGAAACGGGTTATGAGCCCGGGATTGCTGGACGCCCATAGCAGACAACCCAGATAGCCGAGCAGCTGCGGGATGAATTGGACCGCCGGTTGACCTTGGAATCGCGCGGGAAGGCCGTAAAATGCGGCCGCCGCGGCGATGGGGAGCAGCGCGAAAGCGGCCCCCCGTTCTGCGCCGCGATCCTGAAGGGATCGGTCAGGCTGCGGCGCCATCGCGGGCGGTTACTGCACTTCGAGATGGTAGCGGTCGAGCGTCGTCGCCTTGTGCCGCGAAAGGTTGGACAGCGACTTGTTGTAATCCACGGTCGCGCGCAGCTCGTTGCCCTGCGCCGTCGCGAGATCGCGCTGGAAGTCGAGCACGAAGCGCGTCGTGCTGAGGCCGACTTTCAGACGCTCCTGCTCCGCCTGGAGCTGCTTCTCGGCCATGATGCGGGCGGAGCGGGTGGTCTCGATCCGCTTGAAATCCGTCTGGACCCGGCGCACCGCCTCCCGGACGCCCACGATGATCTGTTGCCGCACGCTGGCCAGGGCGGCTTCGGCGTTCTTGGATTCCAGTTGCCGCTTGTTGTAGGTGCTGATGGCCGAGCGGTTGCCGAGCGGATAGCTCAGAACGAGTCCGGCGCCGTAGTTGTAGAAATCGCCTGCGAAGTTCCGCTCGCTGGTGCCCTTGTAGTCGCCGCCCAGGCCGAGCAGTCCCATCGTTCCTTGAAACGACAAGGTCGGAAGCAGCTGATTTTTTGCGAACTGTTTATTGAGTTCGCCGGAGTCGACATTCTTCTTGGCCTGCACGATTTCGGGGCGTTGCTCGATCGCGATGTCGATCGCCTCTTGGAGGCTGAGGGGCTCCAGCACCGTGACCGGAGGATCGGTCGGGGTGAGGCGCACGTCCAGCCGCAGGTCTTCTTCACCGGGGTTGAGCAGGCGGCGCAGCTGGTCTTCCTGGTCGCGGATGGCTTTTTCCGCCACCAGCACCTGCTCCACCCGGGAGGCCACGGCGGCCTCGGCCTGCAGGACGTCTACGATGGACATGACGCCCGCCTTGGACTTGGCCCGGTTGCTGGCCAACAGTTCCTGCGCGGCCTTGAGGGCTGCCTGCGCCACTTTCAAATTCTCGTTCGCGAAGACCAGTTCCCAATAGGTCTGCTCCACCGTGGCAATCACGGTCAATACACGATCGCGAAAGACGTGTTGCTCCACGTCGGCGTTGTTTTGGGCGATCTTGATGAACGTCTTGTTGATGTCGATGCCGGCATTCCGGAGCAACGGTTGTGTCAGGGTCAAAGCCAAGCTGCTGGTATAGGCCGGGTTGTACAAGAATCCCTGGGCGACTTCCGGGTTGACGTTGGTTCGCGCCGGAGCATAGTTCAAGTCGATGTTGCCGCCGGTGACGAGGTTGGTCACGGCATCGACCGTCACCTGGGTGGTCCGCTGATCGAAGGTTTGGATATCGGTGAGGTTGCCCTGCGTACCGCCGAACACCGGACGATTGAGCGGGCTGGCCGACCGGTTGTATTGACCGTTCACGCTTAACGTCGGATCGAACTTGGCCTGCTCCACGGTGATGTCCGCAAGCCGGCTCTCTTTCGTCTGGCGGCTGATACTGATGTCCAGATTGCTCTTTAATGCCCGCAGCGACGCGTCGGCGAGTGAGATGGCCTCTCGTCGCTCCTCCTCCGCCAGCGCCTTCGGAGCGTCCGCGCCCCAGGCGATTCCGGTCACTCCAGCGAGGCTGATGCCGATGCCCAGGAGCACCGGTCCTGTCCCGGGCACCCTCGATCTTCGTGTCATGGTTCCCCCTTTGAAATGATCGACAGGGAATGTGTCCCATACTATAATGAGTTTATGCAAGGCTGTCATGAACTTCCTTTGCGTCCGTTGCGCTGGATCATGGCCTCTCTCCTGTTGCTGATGTGCAGCGGGCTGGAATCTCCGGCATGGGGCCAAACGATATCCGGCGTGCGAGGATTCGACGGGGGCGTCGCGCCTCTCTTCAGCTTAGTGGGGCCGGGGAGTTTATATATCGACAATCAAGGCACGCAAGGCTATCTCTACACGCCAGGAAACAACTTCCAGTCGTTCAGCTTCCGCAATCCCACCAGCGGTCAAGCGTGGAGCGGCGCCGTCATGACCTTGGGGCCGCAGCTTTCAATCGGTCTGATTCAGGGAGCCAACCAAGTCGGCTCTCCCATCGTGCTTCCCAGTCCTCCTCGAAGTACGGCGCCTCTGCCGCCCATCGAATCCACGTTGCTCGACGAAATCCCCTGACCGGCGATCGATCGTACGTGAGAGAACCGGGATCCGGTTATCGGCAGTCCTCAAGCAGGCGCCCCCCCCTAGTGCGAACCGGCCAATTGCCAGACCAATGTGAGCACGTAGCGGACCGCCGACTCCAGGATGTGGGGATTCACCGTGTCCGGCGTATCGGTCGGCTTATGATAGTGAACGTGGGGGCCGCCGCTGACGACCGTGATGGTCGGTATGCCGGCCTCTTTGAAGGGTACATGGTCGCCGCCGGGGAAAAATCCAAACAGGTCCAGTTGCTCGGCGAGCCCCGCAGCCTGTCCCGCTTCCTGTGCCACCCGTTTGTCGAACCCCGTCACTCCAACTGTTAGCCGCCCGTTCCCAATCCCGGCATGATCCACGTTGACCATGCCGCCGGGTTTGACAGGCCCTTTCACGTGGCGGTCCACATAGAGCTGCGAACCGAGCAGACCCTGTTCCTCGCCGTCGAAGGACACGAAGGTGATCGTTCGTGCGGGCTGCAGGCCGGATTCCACGAGTACCCGTGCCACCTCCAGCACGACGGCGGTGCCCGACGCATTGTCGTCGGCTCCGGGAAAGAGCAAACCGGCCTGCCGTCCGAAATGATCGCGATGGGCGCCGAGGATGACGGGCTGCTCTTTGAGATCGGGGTCTCGTCCAGGGATACTGGCGATGACGTTATAGAGCGGACCCGACGCACGCAGGCCGTCCCAGGCCATGCGGACCACGGAGCCGGTGGGCCGCGAGTGCGGGCGACGGGTTTGATTCACGCTTTCCTGCAACGCGCGCAAGGGCTGAGCTCCCGCAACCCTGGACGACAGGAGGCGGTCCGCGAATGCCGGACTGATCCATGCCCCCGGCAACGGAATACTGCCGGCCTGTCGGCCATAGAAGGCGCTGGGAGCGGTCGTCATGCCTCGGCGGGCCTCGTATGGATTCAAGATCGGGCCGGTGACCGTCAGAAACGCGACGGCGCCGTTTTCACGGGCGAGTCGTTCCTTCTCTGCATGAGAGACGGGCAATGGATAATGGTCCGGCTTTCCCCGCATGAAGAGTACGATGCGGTTCCGCACGTCCAGACCGGCGTATTCGTCGTAGCCGCGGGCCGGATCGGAAATGCCGTAGCCGACGAAGACCACCGGCGCGGTCGCGTCGACCGGCGGGGAGTCGAGAATCGGCAGATAGTCGTCTGGTGCGCGGCCCATCGCCGTACCTTGAGCCGTCAAGGCTTCCAGACGCGGACCGTCGCCGATTACATACACAGGCACGGACGGAACGGGATCGCGCAACGAGGATGAAGAATCGGACGCCTCGGCGGGAAGTACGGGAGCAACGGTGAGGCGCAGGGCGGCAAAACGCGCGGCCACCCATTCTGCTGCCCGTAGGTCGCCGGCGGAGCCGGTCTGGCGTCCTTGAAACGTCTCTCCGCTGAGGGTTTGAACATCGGCCAGCATGCGCGCGCTCGAAACCGAGCGCAGCACCGCGGACAGGGAGCCAGCGTCGCCGGATGCATTCTCAGGTAGAGATTCCGCCGACGCTCCGGTCGAGACCAGCGTGAACAGAACGAGCCAGAGCCGCCGGCCGGTCCGGCGCCCTTTCGGCGAGCCGATAGAAGCGGAGCGGAAGGAAATTTTCATCGGGTGTCGACGAATCAATCTGCTATGTTTGGCTATGTTTGAGGGACTATAACATAGGGGCACGTGCCCATCGCAGTCCTCGAGGTCGTGCGCGCATGAGGGAAGCACAGGAAGAAGGAGCCTCAGTGGAGCCGCAGTCCATTGGTCGTCCGCTCAACCGTCTGAACGCCGAGTCCAGCCCCTATCTCAGGCAGCATGCCGCCAATCCCGTGGATTGGTTTCCATGGGGAGAAGAGGCATTCGCGCGTGCCAAAGCCGAAGACAAGCCGATCCTACTCTCCATCGGGTACTCGGCATGTCATTGGTGTCATGTGATGGCGCATGAGTCGTTCGAATGCGAAGACATCGCCGCGCTCATGAACCGGGATTTCATCAATGTCAAGGTGGATCGCGAGGAGCGGCCCGATTTGGATGACATCTATCAGAAGTCGGTCCAGGTGTTCACGGGCCGCGGCGGCGGATGGCCCCTGACCATGTTTCTGACGCCGGACCGCGAACCGTTTTACGGGGGCACCTACTTCCCCCCTGCATCCCGTTACAATCTTCCGGGGTTTCCGGACGTGCTGCGGGGTGTCATCGAAGCCTATCGGCATCATCGCGACGAAGTGACCAGAAACGTGGAGCGTGTAAAGACCGGGTTGCTGCGGGTCGGAACACCGAGACGTTCCGACGAGCCGTTGACCGAACAGCTGTTGGAGCAAGCGGGCGGGGAATTGGGAGGACTCTTCGACGACGTCCATGGGGGCTTCGGCGACGGGCCGAAGTTTCCGACGGTCCCGCCGCTGAATTTCATGCTGCGGCCTTCCGCCTGTCCGGGGGACGAATCGCTCCGGCGGAAGGTCTTGTTCCAGCTGAGGCGCATGGCGGCCGGCGGGATCTACGACCATCTCGGCGGCGGATTCCACCGTTACTCGGTGGACGGTCAGTGGATGGTGCCGCATTTCGAAAAGATGCTGTATGACAACGCCCAGTTGGTGCGCCTGTACCTGGACGGCTGGCGTCTCACCAAAGAAGAACGGTTCCGGCACGTGGTCGAGGATACGCTCGAATATGTTCGCCGGGAGTTGACCCACCAGGACGGCGCGTTCTTTGCCGCACAGGATGCGGACAGCGAAGGCCGCGAAGGAGCCTTCTTCGTGTGGGACCAGGCCGAACTGACGGCGATTCTCGGCGCCGACCTCGGCGGAGAATTTTGCCGGGCCTATGGGGTGACGGAGAGTGGGAATTTCGACGGGAAGAACGTGCTGCACCGGCTGGGCGGGCTCGAGGCCTCCGCAGACGAGGCGGAGCAGGCCGATCTGCTCTTAAGACCGGCGCGGGCCAAGGTATTGGCGGTCCGGAATCGGCGGTCCCGGCCGGCGCGCGATGAGAACATTCTGACCGGCTGGAATGCCATGATGGTCTGCGCCTTCCTGGACGCCTATCAGGCATTCGGTGCGACGACCTATCTCACCGCCGCCGAGCGGGCGCTGACCTTTCTGCTGGATTATGCCTATGCGGAGGGTAGGGTGTACCGGACGGTCACGGCCGGGCAAGCGCGGCTGAACGGGTATCTGGACGATGCGGCCTGGTTGGCGACGGCCTTGCTCGATGCATTCGAAGCGACCTCGCACCGCTGGTATTTGGAGCAGGCTCGCGAGATCGCGCAGGCGGTCTTCAAACGTTTCTGGGACGATACCGCTGGAGGATGCTTCTTTACGAGCCACGATCACGAAGCTCTGCTTCAGCGGATGATGGCCGGAACCGACAGCGCGCTTCCTTCCGGCAACGCCGTGTTCGCCTCCTTTCTGCTGAGGCTCTTCTCTTTCACCGGAGAGGAAGGGTATTATGAGCGGGCGCGGCGCATCGTGACGCTGTTTCATCGTACGATGACGCACAATCCCTACGGCGCGTCGGCCATGCTGTGCGCCGGGGACTGGCTCTTGTCCCAGCCCAAGGAAGTCGTGGTCATTGGCGCGCGGGGTAATCCGTTGACGGAGGCGCTTTTGACGACCGTGCACCAGCGCTACCTGTCGAATCGGGTGGTGCTGGCGGTCGATCCGTCGAGGCAACCGGACGAGTCTCCGCTTCCGCTGGCTGCGGGAAAGACCGGGCTACGGGGGAATCCGGCTGCGTATGTCTGTCATGGGCGGACCTGTTCGGCCCCGGTGACCGAACCCAAAGATCTCGAACGGTTGTTATTGTCATAAGGAGCGATTGTCGTGGCAGGCGAGGCGGGAAAAGGCATTTACGATCATCTGTACCGGCGGTTCTTTGAACGACGCAACAGCCATCAAGGCTATGATTTTCAGCATGCACCCGGCGGCAGTGTCCGCCCGCCGGCGGTGACCTTTCGCGATAAGTTGCGCTGGTGGACGTGGAACCGCTGGCAGCGCCGAAAAGAGATTCTCCGTGAGCGGGACCGGCGTCTGCGGGACATTGTGGACTTGGGGCATCCTCGGTCTATTGTGACCATGACCAACGAAGGGAAGACGTTCGAATCATGAATCCGTCCAAAATATGTGCGGCGATCCTTGTCGCAATCATGAGTCAGGCGGCCGTGCTGTACGAGCCGGCCGAAGCGATCCAGGCTGAGACCCAGGCGGAAAAGGAGGCCAACCTCAAGGGACAGATCACGGGGGGCTTGTTCAACCGGTGGACGTTCGATCAACAACATCCGTCCGAATCGCCGGCGGACTTTTCGCAGCTCACTTCCGGCGGCGAGTCCACGGGAGCCTGGACCATCGAGTCGGATGCCGGGGCTCCGTCTCCTCCGAACATGCTCAAAGCCGTGTCCTCCTGTAAACAGGAAACCTGCTATCGGATACTCGTCGCGAGCAAGCTGCAGTACGAGTATCCCGACGTCTCGGTCCGTCTGCGTTTTCCTGCCGAAGGGGGAGCAGGCCGTGGAGGGATCGTCATCGGATTGAAAGATACATCGCAATTCTATGCCGCGATCGTCGATCTCTCGTCCAAGCTCTTGGAGGTCATCCGAGTGGTCGACGGAAAAGTGACGGTGTTGGGGCAGACCGCTATTGCGCCCAAGGCCGTCGATTGGCATTCGCTCAGGATTCAGCGGAACACGATTATCAGCAAAGATTTCATCGAAACTTTTTTCGATGGCTCGCAGGTCCTCTCCATTCAGGACCATTCGCTCGGATTTGGAGAGGTGGGGTTGGTGGTTCTTGGGAATTCATCCTTGTATTTCGACAGCTTGCACGCAATCCCCCTGTTTTCCCAGCGGCCCTTGTCCGCTCCCGCGGCGTATTGACCGGCCGGACAGATCGACGATTCCACTCGGCTCTTGCAATTCGGTGCCGTTGTGCGGTACAGTCCAAAACCGTAGCGCTGCGAAAGGCCTGGTGGCGCGACAGCGGAGAGTGACAAGGCCTGATACCTGATGTTGTTTTGGTTCTGCCCGGGGATCTGATCGGAAGCCAGACCTAAGTCGCCATCGTGTTTGCGTCTTCGGCCCATTCCTTCCTCACCTCTGCTCAAGTCCAAGACAACACCTATTTCTCAAAGGAGGAACCCAATGGGTTCGAAGATCTATGTTGGGGGTTTGCCGTATTCCACGACCGAGCAGCAATTGAGCGATTTGTTTGCTGCCCATGGGGCAGTGGCGTCAGCCCGAATCATCACTGACAAGTTCACCGGACAATCGCGCGGCTTCGGCTTCGTGGAAATGTCCAGCGATTCGGAAGCGCAAGCTGCGATCACCGCGTTGAACGGTACCCAACTGGGCGGCCGCACGTTGACGGTCAACGAAGCCCGCCCCCAGGAACCACGCGCCGGCGGCGGAGGCCGCGGCGGGTTCGGTGGCGGCCGGCACTAAGCCCGCGCCGTAGTCGATTCATGTCGGGGCCGTCGACGCGACGGCCCCGTTCTCTTCCTAGAATTGCCCATCCTCACGATGCGTCTCTCGACCGTGTGACCGGTCGACTTGCAGTCCCGGGAAGTCAATCCACATAAGGAGTGCTATGTCTAAGTTTGTTCAGATGAATCTACCCCCTTTTCTTGCCCAGCGCCTGCAGCAGGCCGGCATTACCGTGCCCACGCCGATTCAGCAGGCCGCGGTGCCTCCCGCCCTCGAAGGACGCGATGTGATGGCTCAGGCCAAGACCGGCAGCGGCAAGACCTTGGCGTTCTTGCTGCCCATGATCGAACGGGCCCTCAGGCCCGCTACGGGACCGGTGCAGGGGCGGTGTCCTCAATACCTCGTTCTGGCCCCGACCCGCGAACTGGCGCTGCAGATCGAGATGGAATTGCGCAAGTACGCTCCCCCGTCCGTGACGTCGCTTGCCGTGTACGGCGGAACGCCGATCGAGCGCCACTACCGCGCGCTCAAGCGGCCGCCGTTGGTCGTGGTCGGCACCCCCGGCCGGTTGTTGGATCTCGCCGGCTCAGGCCATCTCCATCTGGGCGCGGTCACGTGGCTGGTCATGGACGAAGCCGACCAGATGCTGGACCGCGGGTTCCTGCGGGATATCCAGCGCATCCTTGGCCTGTTGCCCCGTGAGCGGCAGACGCTGCTTTTTTCCGCGACGTTTTCGCCGGAGATCCAGGAACTGGCCAGGAACATGCAGCGCGATCCCGCGCGGATCTCGGTGGATCCCGGCGTCAGCAGCCCCGCGACGATTACGCATGCCTATTACGTGGTGCCTGCCGAGCAGTCGCGGACGCAACTCGTGCACACGTTGCTGCAGTCCGTCAAGGCGGGAGAGCGGTCCATGGTGTTTTGCGATCAGAAGTACAAAGTGCGGCGTTTGGCCGCCAAGCTGGGCGGAGAGCCGGCCTCTGTGGGTTCGATCACCGGGAACCACAGCCAGGCACAACGGGAACGGACGCTGGGTGCGTTCCGTTCCGGCAGGATCCGATCGTTGGTCGCCACCGACGTGGCGGCACGCGGCTTGGACATCCCTGACGTCGCGCAGGTGATCCACTACGAGCTTCCCAGCAATCCCAATTCATACGTGCATCGGACGGGCCGGACCGGGCGCGCGGAGAAAGAGGGAGCCACGTACTTGATTCTTTCCGAGTCGGAAGAACGGGAGTATCTGCGGATGGTGAGGCAGCTGCGCATCCAAACCAAGAAGTTGCCGCTGCCGACGTTCGCCGCGTTGCCCCCCGCGGCGACTCCTTCCCACGGCGAGCAGCAGGCGCACCACCGCCCTCGCCGTCGAAACGACCAGTTCCATCGGACAAACGGGAGTGGCGACGGACTGCATCGGCGGGCTGCTTCACCGGTCCGCTCGAGCGGATTCGGACGCTGACCGCCGCGCCACGTCCGGCAGCC